>JBGPEQ010000415.1:0-4403 GCA_041482855.1 Dongiaceae bacterium
AGGCCTACCGCGCGCATAGCCGTGGGATGGAGGCGGAGGCGAAACAGCGCGCGCTGGAAATGCTGGCCGCGGTGCGGATCCGCGATCCGGGCCGCGTCTACGACCTCTATCCGCACGAAGTGTCCGGCGGCATGGGCCAGCGCGTGATGATCGCGATGATGCTGATCCCCGAGCCGGAGTTGCTGATAGCGGACGAACCGACCTCGGCCCTCGACGTCACCGTGCAGGCGCAGCTGCTCGTCCTCATCAACGAGCTGATCGCGCGGCGGGGAATGGGCCTCATCCTCATCAGCCACAACCTCAACCTGGTCGCTTCGTTCTGCGACCGGGTCGTCGTGATGTACGCCGGCCACGTCATGGAGACCTGCAGGGCCGCGGAGCTCGACCGCGCGCAGCACCCCTATACGAAGGGCCTGCTGGCCTGCCGGCCGCTGATCGACCGCGCGCAACCCGAGCTGCCGCAACTGGCGCGCGATCCCTCCTGGCTCGACGGGCCGGTGGCGGCCTGATGCCGTGATCGAGATCGCCGACGTAACCATCTCCTTCGGCAGCGGCGCCCACCGTATCGACGCCGTCCGCGAGGTATCATTCAAGGTCGCGCAGGGAGAGGCGTTCGGCCTGGTCGGCGAATCCGGATGCGGCAAATCGACCCTGCTGCGGGCGATCGCGGGGTTGCAGGACACTGCCAGCGGCTCCATCGCACTGGCCGGACAGAACGTCGGCGCCAAGCGGACGCGCGCCGACCGCCGCCTCGTGCAGATGGTGTTTCAGGATCCCTATGGCTCGCTCAATCCGACCCACACGGTCGATCGCATCCTGGCCGAGCCGCTCGCCATCCAGAAGCTCGACAATGTCGACCAGCGCATCGAGCAGGCGCTCGGCGAGGTCGGCATGGGCTCGCAGCATCGCTTCCGCTATCCCCACCAGATTTCCGGCGGGCAGCGCCAGCGCATCGCCATCGCCCGCGCATTGATCATGGAGCCGAAAATCCTGCTGCTGGACGAGCCGACCTCGGCCCTCGATCTCTCGGTGCAGGCGGAGATCCTGAACCTCTTGAAGCGGGTCGGGCGCAATCGCGGCCTCACCATGCTGATGGTCAGCCACGATCTCCCGGTCATCGCCCACATGTGCTCGCGCATCGCCGTCATGAAGCGCGGCCAGCTCGTGGAGACCCTGCCCGTCGACCGCCTGCGCCGGGGCGAGGCGGACCACGCCTACACGCGGGAGCTGCTGGCGTCGAGCCTGGAGACGACCATGGCGCAGGCGAACTGAAGGGCCCGGACCACGACTCCAGCGCCTACATGCGCTCGGGTACCTCAATGCCCAGAAGACCCAGTACCAGTTCGAGTTCGCGCAGTGTGTGCTGCGCCAGTCGCAGCCGCGATGCGCGCAAGCCGGTATCCGCTTCACTTAGAATGTGACAGGCGCCGTAGAAGCGCGAGAATTCCTGGGCCAGGGAGAAGGCGAACTCGCAGAGATCGTTGGGCGCGCGCCGGGCATGCGCCGCCGTCACGGCATCGGGTAGTCGCCCGAGCAGCAGGGTCAGCGGCCGCTCGATGTCCGTCGGCGGCGACAGGCGCCCGGGCGCATCGCCCTGTTCCGCGGCCTTGCGCAGCAGCGATTTGATGCGGACCGCCGCGTATTGGACGTAGGGGCCTGTCTTGCCCTCGAAGCGCGTGAACCGCTCGAGGTCGAAGATGTAGTTGGACGTCCGGTGATTGGAGAGGTCGGCGAATTTGAGGGCGGCGATGCCGACCTGCGCGGCGATCTGCTGGCGCTCCACGGCCGGATAGTCAGCCGCGAGACCGGCTTCGTGCAGCCGCTTCGTCGCCTCCTCGGTGGCCATGGCGATCAGGTCCTGCAGCCTCATCACGCCGCCCGCGCGGGTCTTGAACGGCTTGCCATCGGGCCCGTTCATGGTGCCGAAGCCGAGATGCTCCATCTGCACGCGGCCGTTCAGGCCGGCCCGGCGCGCGGCGCGAAACACCTGCTCGAAATGCAGGTGCTGGCGCTGATCGACGACATAGAGGATGAGATCGGGGTCGTGCGAGCGCACGCGGTCGACGATGGTGGCAAGGTCGGTCGTGCCGTACATCACCGCGCCATCCGACTTGGTGAGGATGAGCGGCGGCACCTCATGCTTGTCATCCGGCTCGGCCACCCGCACGACGAGCGCGCCTTCACTTTCCTCGGCGATGCCGCGCGCCTTCATGTCGTCGATCATCGGTTGGATCAGGTCGTGCACATCGGCCTCGCCCTTCCACAGATCGAACTGCACGCCGAGCGCGCCGAAATCCCGCCGCATGGCCGCGATCGACACCTCGACGAAGTGGCGCCACAGGGCCCGATAGCCGGGATGCCCTGCCTGCAGCTCCGCCGTGATGGCGCGCGCCTCCTGCAACCGCGCCGGATCGGATTTGCAGGCCGCCGCGGCGACCGGATAGATCTCCTCCAGGTCTTCGAGCGTGACCGGACTCTCGCGCGGGTATGGCCCGCTGTGCGCGGGATCGAAATAGGCGAGGCCGGGCTGCCGGTGGGCGACCTCGGCGATTGTCATGCCCATGGGCAGGCCCCAGTCGCCGAGGTGAACGTCTCCGAGCACGCGGTCGCCGATGAAAAGAAACAACCGTCGCAGCGCGTCGCCGATGATGGACGCCCGGAGATGGCCGACATGCATCGGCTTGGCGACATTGGGGCCGCCATAGTCGAGCACCACGGTCTGCGCCGGCCTCGCCGCAACGCCGAGCCGCTCATCCTCGGTCAGGCGATTGAGGTGTGCGGCCAGAAAATCATCGGTCAGCGAAAGGTTCAGGAATCCCGGTCCGGCCAGCGACACGTCCCGCAGTTCGCTGCCGTGTTGCGTCAACAGATTTCCGCGAATCTGTTCCGCGATTTCCCGCGGATTGCGCTTCAAGGCCTTTGCGACCGCGAGCGCTCCATTCGACTGGAACTGCCCGAGATCGGGCCGATTGGACGGTGTGACGCCGGCATGCTCCGCCGGCAGGCCTCCGGCCCGGAAAGCTTCACGCACGAACTCGGTCAGGATATCGGTCAGCGATGACATGGTGGGCGATTAGAAGCCGATCGCGCCGGGAACCGCAATGACGCTGCTGCGGGCCCCATAGCGGCTTGGCTTGACGCCCGCGGTGGAGTTACCCGATTGTCTCGACCGTGGCTTCCGCCTCGAGCGAAGCCCACCAGAGGTTACCACCCATCCGCCTCGTCTAGTCGGCTCAAGGATCATTCCATGCGTGATTTCCAGCTCCCCGGCCGCTCGCCCGTCCACGCCACCGAGGGCATGGCGGCTACGCCCAATCCACTGGCGACCTCGACGGCCGTCGATGTGCTGCGGCGCGGCGGCAATGCCATCGACGCCGCGGTGGCGGCGGCGGCCGTGCTGGCGGTGGTCGAGCCCAATCAGACGGGTATCGGTGGCGACTGCTTCGTGCTGTACGCGCCGAAGGGCAAGGGGCCACTCATCGGCCTCAACGGCTCCGGCCGGGCGCCGCAGGCGGCAACGGCCGAGTGGTACCTCGAGCGCGGCATCACCGCGATCCAGACCTACAATCCCCATGCCGTCACCGTTCCCGGCGCCATCGATGCCTGGGCGCGCCTGGTCAGCGATCACGGCACGAAGGGGCTCGACGAATTGCTGCAGCCGGCCGTCCGCTATGCCGAAAGCGGCTTCCCCGTGCACAGCCGCATCAGCTGGGAGTGGGACCAGGATGCGGAGCGGCTCCGGCGCGACCCCAACGCGGCCCGCATCTTCCTGCCGCAGGGGCGCGCGCCCAAGGCCGGCGAAGTGATCCGCAATCCGCAACTGGCGGCGACCTTGCGCAGGATCGGCAAGGAAGGCCGCGACGGCTTCTACCGCGGGCCGGTGGCCGAAGACATCGTGTCCTATCTGCGGAAGCTGGGAGGACTGCACAGCCTGGAGGATCTGGCCAACAACAGGCCCGACTACGTGACTCCGATCCACACGACCTATCGCGGCCTCGACATCTGCCAGATCCCGCCCAACAACCAGGGCATCACCGCGCTCATCATGCTGAACATCCTGTCCGGCTTCGATCTCGGCAAGCTCGGCCCGCTGTCGGCCGAACGCCTGCATCTGGAGATCGAGGCCGGCCGCCTCGCCTACCGAGACCGCAATGCCTTCGTCGCCGACATGACGAAAGCCAAGGTGCCGGTCGACGACCTTCTTTCAATGGACTATGCGGCGAAGTTGCGGGCGCGCATCGAGCCAAGCCGCGCCATGACCGATCTGCCGCCGCCGCTGCTGCGCAAGAGCGACACGGTCTATTTCTGCGTCGTCGACCGCGACCGCAATGCCGTGAGCTTCATCAACTCGGTCTATCACGGCTTCGGCAGCGGCATCGTCACCCCCAACACCGGCATCGTGC
>JBGPEQ010000416.1:0-4397 GCA_041482855.1 Dongiaceae bacterium
AGCCCCATCTTCATGGTCGGCCAGTTGGCGCCCCACACGAAAACGACCAGCGCCAGCAGCCCATAGGCCTGCGCGTGAGTCAGCGGCGCGGAGCGGGAAACGGAGGCCGTCGTCGTTGTCATGGCCGATCTGCGCCGCGGCTCGGTTGTTGCAAGGCGGCCGGGACACTATCATCTGGATTCAGAGGACAGAACCCGCATTCAGGAATGGCCGCTAGGCATGAGCGTCGCAGCTACCATCGAAAGCAAGCTGAGGGCCGACCTGCAGCCGACGCGCCTGCAGGTCGTCGACGAATCGGAGCTGCACAAAGGCCATGCCGGCCATCGCCCCGGCGGCCAGTCGCACTTCCGCGTCGAGATCGTATCCGCCGCCTTCGACGGCCAGTCGCGCATCGCCCGGCAGCGCCGCATCTATGAGATCCTGGCCGACGAACTCAAGGCCGGCGTGCACGCGCTCGCCTTGAAGACGCTGACGCCAGCCGAAGATTCGAATCCGCCGCGCTAACTCCCCGTATAGAACTCCGGCCAGTTCTTCTTCACGATCTCGCCGTCGCTGGCGAAGGCGTGGCAGGTGTCGAGGAAGGTCGGCCGCTTTGACACGCCGTCGCTCTCCTTCCACTTATTGCGGGCGGAGAAGATGGTCTGGTAGGCCACCGTCGCCATGGCGCCCAGCATCTCCGTGTGATGGGTGCAGCCATGCGATCCGGCGAACAGCTCCTTGATCCTCTTGTTCCAGCCCTTGCCGACCTTCAGGCCCTTCATGGCGGCATAGGTCGGCGTGATGCCGCCGCAGATCTGGAACGGGCTCCCCGCGGTCTTCGCCTCGATGTCCTGCACCACCAGCTCGTCGTCGAGGGTGAGGCGGATCCACATGTCATGGATCGGTTCGCCCGCCTTGATCTCGCCGCGCCACTCGTTGGCGAATCCATATGTCTTGGTATCGGTCATGCGCCCCTCGATGTCCCACAGCCCGTCCGCGCGCCGATAGCCCTGGAACTCGTAGCGGCGCGTGTGCAGATGTTCTCGTTCGACGGGCGCGGACAGCGGCGACATCGGCAATCTCCTTGAAAGCGCGCGGAGGCTATCGGGATGGGCGGGATATCGTCAACCGCAGGACGCGGATCAAGCCGCCAGCGCTTGTTCCAGAAGTCGGCTCACTTCGCCGAGATCGACGTCGCGGGCGAGGAAGGCCTGGCCGATGCCGCGGGCCAGCACGAAGGTGATGCGGCCGCTCTGCACCTTCTTGTCGTGGCGCATGTGATCCAGCAGGCGCTCGATGTTCCAGATGCGGCCCTCGATGGCCGTCGGCTCGGTCGGCAGACCGACGGCGCCGAGATGGCGCTCGACGCGGGCGGCCTCCTCCGGCGAACAGAGGCCCAGGCGCGCCGAGAGGTCGAAAGCCATGACCAGGCCGATGGCGACGGCTTCGCCATGCAGCAACTCGTCGGAATAGCCGCATTCGGCCTCGAGTGCGTGGGCGAACGTGTGTCCGAGATTGAGCAGGGCGCGGGCGCCCGCCTCGCGCTCGTCCTCGCCGACGATGCGGGCCTTCGCGGCGCAGCTGATCTTGACGGCCTGCTGGCGCGCCGCCTCGTTGCCGTCGATCAGGCCCATGCCGTGGTCTTCGAGCCATCCGAAGAAGCCGGCATCGTTGATGAGGCCGTACTTCACCACCTCGGCATAGCCGGCCAGCAGCTGCCGGCGCGGCAGTGTCGCGAGTGCGTCGATATCGGCCAGCACCAGGCGCGGCTGGTGGAAGCTGCCGACCAGGTTCTTGCCCCAGCGGGTATCGATGCCGGTCTTGCCGCCGACGGAGCTGTCGACCTGCGCCAGCAAGGTCGTGGGGACCTGCACGAAATCGATGCCGCGCAGCACGATCGAGGCCGCGAACCCCGCGAGGTCGCCGATGACGCCGCCGCCGAGCGCGACCAGCGTCGAGCCGCGCTCGACGCGCGCCGCCAGCAGCTGGTCGATCACTTCTTCGAGCTGCCCGAAGCTCTTGGTCTGCTCCCCCGGCGGCAGGATCACCGGGTGGCAATCGATGCCGGCGACGCCGAGGGCTCGCGTCAGGCTCGGCAGGTGCAGTTCGGCCACGGTGCGGTCGGTCAGCACGACGACCCGCGGCTGCTTGACCACGGGCTTCAGGTGCCGTCCCGCATTCGCCAGCAACCCGCGGCCGATCAGGATGTCGTAGCTGCGCGCGCCCAGCTCGACCCGCAGACGATCCGCTTCGATCACTGGGCCGCCCGTTCCGCTTCCAATTCGGCGGCAGTCCCGCTTCGCCGGATATGCGCCGCCAGTGCCCCCATAACGCGCTCCAGCGTCGCGTCCGGCGGCCCGTCCATGCTGTCCACGGTGATGTCGGCCTCGGCATAGACGGGGTAGCGCTGGTCGATCAGCTCCTGCAGCTTGGCGCGGGGATCGGCGACCTGCAGCAGCGGCCGGTCGTTGCGGCGCGACACCCGCCGCAGCATGAGATCGAGGTCGGCGCGCAGCCAGATGGAGATTGCGCGCTCGCGGATGGCGGCGCGGGTCTGCGGATCCATGAAGGCGCCGCCGCCGGTCGACAGCACATGCACGGGGTTGTCGAGCAGCCGCAGGATGACGCGCCGCTCGCCCTCGCGGAACTGCTGCTCGCCATAGCGCTCGAAGAACTCGGGGATCGTGCAGCGCGCCGCTTCCTCGATCTCCTTGTCGGCATCGATGAACGGCAGTTCCAGGCGTTGCGCCAGGCGCTTGCCGATGCAGGTCTTGCCGACTCCCACCAGCCCGACGAAGACGACGGTCTTGGGACTGCGCAGGGGCTGCGGGTTGGCCATGGTCGGGCTTTCGATCGGCTCGTTGGCGCGGCGATCAGTCTCCTCATTGAAACGCGGCCCTACCACCGATAGAGTGCCGCATTGTCGCCACAGTCGAAACCTAGCATAAATCGCCACGGCTGTCGCAATGGGGCGACTTCGGATTCGAGCGACGGCTGCGGGTGGTCGGTGAACGCATAACAGTTGCGCAATGCGGAAATTCTTCTTTAGCCTGTTTCTTCTGGTCCTGGTCGTGATCGTCGTCGGGCTGGGGGTGTCGGCCTTCTATGAAGTGTCGCCCCCGACCATGATGATGGAGAAGACCATCCCCAATGACCGTCTCAAACCGCAGTAATCGGCGGCGAATCCTGGGCGCGCATCGACTGCTCGCGATCGCTGTTCTCGGGCTGCTCGGCCCGGGGGCGTTGGCTTCGGCGTTGGTTCTGGCGCCGGCCACGGCGCAGACCCAGGTCGGAAAGCCCGTCCAGCTGGTGCCGCAGACGACCCCCGACAGCGGCGAGGCGCCGCCGCCGCCGGAGGGCGGGACCACGACCGGCCAGCCGAACGCGCCGCAAGGCTTCGAGATCACGCCCCTCGAGGCGGTCGGCGCCGACTATGCGGGCACGCTCGAGCCCGACAAGGGCGGGTTCGGCATCGATATGTGGCGCGGCACCGACCGCGTCCGGGTCGAGCGGCTCCTGCCGCTGCTGAAGCCGACGTCGTCGCCGATCCTGGCCGAGTTGACGCGCCGGCTCGTGCTGTCGAACGCCGCCTCCCCGGCCGGCAAGGGCGGCGGTGCCGGCCTGCTGCCGCTGCGGGCCCGGCTGCTGGCCGATATGGGCCTGGTCGAAGACGCGTCGGCCGTGCTCAAGCTCTTGCCTGTGGACAAGCGCGATGCGGCCTCGGCGCGCCTATTGACGGAGCTGTCCTGGCGCGCCGGCGATCTCGACGGCGCCTGCGCCGTGGTGCAGGAATCGGTTCCGCGCCTGCCGGTCGATAGTTTCTGGCAGGAAGCGACGATCTTCTGTCAGCTGCACGCCAGCCAGTCGAGCGAGGCCATGCTCGGCCTCGACCTGCTGCGCGAGCAGGGCGAGGGCGACGATGCCTTCTTTGCCCTGGTCGAGGCGCTCGACGGCAGCCGCGGCGTGAAGGTGCCGCCCATGCCCGTGGTGGCGCCGCTCTACCTGGCGATGGCCCACGCCGCCGGCGTCCCGCTGCCGGCCGTCGCCATCCGGGAGCCGCCACCTCTGATGCTGGCGCTGATTGCGCAAAGCCCCGATGCGCCGGTTGAGCAACGCCTGGCTGCGGCCGAAACGGCGGCCGCAGCCGGCGTGCTGTCGCCGCAGCATCTGGTCGCCGCCTACGCGGCCGGGCCGGAAGAAGCGGGCAAGCTCGACACCGCCCTCGACCTCCCGGACGTCGGCGCCACGGCGGCGACACGCGCGATCCTCTATCAGGCGGCCGCGCATGCCGGCTTGCCGCAACAGCGGGCGCAGTTCATCCAGAAGGCGCTGCAAACCGATACGCTCGATGGAAACTACTGGGCGCGTCTGCAGATCTATCTGCCGCTGCTGGCCGACATCCCGCCGACGCCCGAGCT
>JBGPEQ010000417.1:0-4372 GCA_041482855.1 Dongiaceae bacterium
GTATATGTCAACCTTCCGTTTCTCGTCCTGCCGCTCTACGCGACGCTTGAAAAATTCGACAAATCCTATCTGGAAGCGAGCCTTGACCTCGGCGCCGGCCAGTGGCGCACATTCTTTTCTGTACTCGTGCCATTGGCCCTGCCAGGCATAATCTCGGGAGCGGTATTGACGTTCATTCTGGCCATCGGAACCTACCTGGTGCCCGACGTGCTCGGCGGCACCAGCAGTTTGATGATCGGAACATTGATCGCTCGCCAGTTCATGGAAGCGCGCAATCCGCCGTTCGGCGCTGCGCTATCGTTCCTTCTCATGTACACCACGTTCGCGTTGCTCTGGATCAGGGCTTCCCTCGCGGCGCGGTCGAAGGGAGTCGACTTCTGATGGCCGCCGATATTGCCATTGCGGGTCCTGTTCCCGCCCGTCGGGTCGCCCGCAAGCCACGGCCGACGCCCCTCGAGTATGGGCGGAAGCGCTGGCTCCAGGGCGTGGTCGCCCTTAACTTCATCTTTCTCTATTTTCCGATCGTCTCGCTCATTGCGTTCAGCTTCAACGACAGCAAGCGCAATGTCACTTGGCAGGGCTTCACGCTCAAATACTACGACCAGGCCTTTCACAATTCGGGATTGCAAGAGGCATTCCTGCGGAGCATTGGCATTGCCCTGACGTCGACAGTTCTCTCTACGGTGATCGGCGCGCTGCTCGGCCTGGCCATATACCGATATCGCTTTCCGCTGAAGGGAGCGTTCGAGGGCCTCATCTACCTGCCGATTGTGATACCCGAGATCTGCATGGCCATGGCTATGCGCAGCTATTTCGGCGCGATGAATATCCCGCTCGGATTCCTTACCATTGCCATCAGCCACATTGCCTTCAGCTTCCCGTTCGTGGCGGTTGTCGTCCGCTCGCGCATGTCCGGTTTCGACGAGTCGCTCGAGGAGGCTTCACGGGATCTGGGGGCGAACCCCTGGCAGACCTTCTTCAACGTGACCCTGCCATACATGACGCCCGGTATCATTGCGGGAGCGCTTCTGGCGTTTACCCTGTCGCTCGACGACTACGTCATCACCGCTTTCACCTCGGGCCCGGGTTCGACGACCTTTCCCGTCAAGATCTATTCGATGGTGCGCCAAAGCGTCACCCCCGAAGTCAATGCAGCGTCCACCATACTCATCGTTCTGACTCTGACCGTTACCGTCATCGCTATGTGGGTTCAGTCTCGTTCGGGCAACAAGTCGATCGCGTCATGAAAAGCAGCAACACCATCATCTCAATTCGCAACATCTCGAAGCGATTCGGCGCTTCCGTCGTCGCGGTCGACAACGCGCACTTCGATATTGCCGAAGGCGAATTCTTCGCCCTGCTCGGTCCCTCCGGCTGCGGCAAGACGACCCTTCTGCGGATGCTGGCGGGCTTCGAGAACCCGACCGAGGGCGAGATCGTGATCGACGGTCAAGTGATGGAGGGCGTCGACCCCGACAAGCGGCCGGTGAACATGGTGTTCCAATCCTACGCCGTGTTCCCGCACATGAGCGTCGAACGCAACGTGGGTTATGGGCTGCGGGTCACCGGCGTTCCGGCCGACGAGACGAAGCGTCGGGTCCAAGAGGCGCTCGAACTCGTCAAGATGGAACGCTTCGCTGGCCGGATGCCGAGCCAGCTGTCCGGCGGCCAGCGACAGCGGGTGGCCCTGGCGCGCGCACTCGTCAAGCGGCCAAAGGTCCTGCTCCTCGATGAGCCGCTATCGGCGCTTGACGCCAAGCTGCGCGAGGCCATGCAACTCGAACTCGTGCGACTGCAGCAGTCCGTCGGCATCACCTTCGTCATCGTGACGCACGATTAGGACGAAGCCCTCTCCATGGCCAACCGAATCGCGGTCATGGAGTCGGGCAAGGTCCGGCAGATCGCGCCGCCGGCCGATCTCTACGAGTTCCCGAATTGCAAGTTCGTCGCCGACTTCATCGGCAAGATGAACCTCTTCGAAGCGAAGGTAACCGGCGTCAGCGGCGATCAGATCGTTCTCGAGGCCAAGGGAATTGGTCGCATCACGGTTCCCTATTCCGGCAGTGCCCAGGGGAACGTCGGCATCGCGGTGCGGCCGGAAAAGATCCGTCTTGAGCGCAGCCAGCCGGGCGCCGAACGTGTCTGCCTGCGCGGTCGCGTGACGGAGCTTGCCTATTACGGCGACGAGAGCAACGTCTTCCTCGAGAACGAGACCGGCGTCACGATCAACGTCAATGTGCCGAACGAGGCGCGCACGACGAACTCGACTTTCTCTATTGGAGATGAGCTCTGGCTGTCCTGGAACCCGGCCGATACTCTCCTGCTGACCGAATAGCGTCTCGTCCAGGTCAGCCCGTGGCGACCCGCGGCCGGCCGAATGCAGTCACGCCGATGCGGCTCTCGATGAAGATCCGCAGACCGCTGGGGTCGCGATGTATGTTATCAGCACGGCGGTGACGCAACTCGATGTCGGCAGCGCCGGCCTTGCGAGCGTTGCTCGCCGCGAGCTGGGACGCTTCCGCCAGCGCATGCGCGGCGGCCTTTTCCAGGTCGGTGAAATCGGCATTGCCCATGGGCAGATGCACACGGTACAGCCCCTCGTTGGGTGCGCTGATCAAGACCGATACTGACTGCATGATGCCCCCTGCGACGGCGCCAACGGCATTGCAGACCCCGGCGTGCGGCGGAATTATCAAGCGCGTTCCCAGCCGGCGGGCGACCTCCGGATAGTAGGATCCGACGGGCGCGCCGATCGCCACGAGCGGCCGACCCAACGAGATATTGATCGTCAACAATGGCCCCGCGCTGCCCGCCCGACCGAGCGCACGATCGACCAGTTGCCGGCCGAGCGGGCCGCCGGCCGCGAGGCTGCTGCCGTCCTCGTTCGCCAGGGCGGCATCGACGATGGCTCGGCCGGATTGCAGGATTGCCGCCTCGACCACGCGGCTTGCCAAGGACGCGGCGTCGGAATCGGCCGTACGGGCTGCCGCCTCGTCGTCGCGTATCCACAGCTCGGCCCCCAGCCGGGCCGCCTCCTCCGACCATTCGCGATGCAGCCCGAGAACGTGTGCGGCATCGCTCGGCGTGAATCCGCTGACAGCCACCAACCCGCGGTCGACCAACCGTTCGATCGCCTTGGCCGCGGCATAGCCGCCGGCGAGATCCGTCAGCGGAACCGGTCCGTCGGCAAGCGCCGCCCAGACGCGCTCCTGGGTCGGCGGCAAGCTGCCGGCACTTGTATCGAGCGACCGGTTGCGCAGTGCGAAACGGCCGGCGCCCGGTTCGAGACGATCGGCTTCGTGCTGACCGCGCAATGCCTTCAGCATGGCAGGGTATTGGTGACAAAGCAGACTGAGCGGGACCAATCGCCGCGGTCCGACCAGAATACCATTGCCGGCGCGGTGGACCTCGCTGTCGCCACCCAGACCGTAGGTATGGACGGCGATGGCTTCTACCATGGTCCGCCAGCCGGCCACCGTAGCGCCCTCACGATCCAGCACCGGGCGACCGTCGACGAGCAGCGCGATATCCGTGGTAGTGCCGCCCATATCGGCGACGACGACATCCTCTTCGCCGGCCAAGTGGCGCGCGCCGACCACGCTGGCGGCCGGGCCGGAGAGGATCGTCTCGACCGGCCGGGCCAGGGCGAATTCCGCCGAGACGAGCGAGCCGTCGCCCTTCACCACCATCAGCGGCGCCCGAACACCCTTTTCCGTCATCAGGTCCTCGACGGCGCGGATCAGATGTTGCAGCTGGGGGATCAGTCTGGCATTGAGCGCGGTGGTCAAGGCCCGCCGTGGGGCGTCGAGTTTCGACGTCAATTCATGGCCGCAGCTGACCGGTTTGCCGGTGAGCCGCCCGATGAGTTCTCGCGCGGCCAGTTCATGAGCTGGGTTGCGCACCGAAAAGAAGCCTGACACCGCGAAGGCGGCGACGTTCGGATCGTGCGTCCGGACGGCGGCCTCAAGCGCTGCCAAGTCCAGCGGCGCCTGCTCGTCACCTGTCGCGCTATGTCCGCCCGCGACGAAGCAGACAGGATCGTGGCCGAGCGCCCGCCGCAGACCCGCGCGATCCAGCGCCGAGGGTTCATAGCCCAGCAGCAACAGGCAGATCGGACTGCCCTGCCCTTCGACGATGGCGTTGGTCGCCAGCGTGGTCGAGAGCGAGACGAAGCCGATGTCGTGGACGGGCAGTTGGCGCAGGACCGCCTCCATCGCGTGGCGCAAGCCGATGGCAAGATCGTGTTTCGTCGTGAGCGCCTTGGCGGCAGCCGAAACGGCCCCGCGGTCGGGGTCGAACAGGACGGCATCGGTGTAGGTCCCACCGGTGTCGAAACCCAGGAGGTGCAAGAGACCGCCTATGCAGACAGGGA
>JBGPEQ010000418.1:0-4364 GCA_041482855.1 Dongiaceae bacterium
CCATTCGGGGCTGCTGGCGATCCGCGCCTGCGTCGCCGCCAACGTCAACATCACCTACAAGATTCTCTACAACGACGCCGTCGCGATGACCGGCGGCCAGCCGATGGACGGACCGCTGGACGTGCCGATGGTCGCCCACCAACTCCATGCCGAAGGCGTGAAGCGCATCACGGTGGTCAGCGACGAGCCGGACAAATATCCGACCGGCGGCGCCTTCCCGCCGGACACCTCGGTGCATCATCGCGACGAACTCGACCGCGTGCAGCGCGAGTTCCGCGAGATTCCCGGTGTCACCGCCATCATCTACGACCAGACCTGCGCGGCCGAGAAGCGGCGGCGGCGCAAGCGCGGCCTCTATCCCGATCCGCCCAAGCGCGTGGTCATCAACGAGGCCGTGTGCGAGGGCTGCGGCGATTGCGGCGTGCAATCCAACTGCCTGTCCGTGATTCCCGTCGAGACCGAGTTCGGCCGCAAGCGCGCCATCGACCAGTCCTCCTGCAACAAGGATTTCTCCTGCGTGAAGGGCTTCTGCCCGAGCTTCGTGACCGTGCATGGCGGCAAGCTCCGGAAGCGCAAGGCGGCCGGCAAGGGCGCCGGCGATGCCTTCGCCGCGCTGCCCGAGCCGGCGCTGCCCTCGACCAGCGAGCCCTACGGCATTCTCATCACCGGAGTCGGCGGCACCGGGGTGGTGACGATCGGCGCGCTCCTGGGCATGGCAGCGCACCTCGAAGGCAAGGGCTGCTCGGCGCTCGACATGACCGGGCTGGCGCAGAAGGGCGGCGCCGTCTTCACCCATGTGCGCCTGGCCGAGCGGCCGGAAGACATCCACGCCGTGCGCCTGGCCGCCGGCGGCGCCAGGCTGCTCCTCGGCTGCGACATGGTAGTGGCCGCGAGCTTCGACGGCCTCGCCAAGATCCAGCAGGGCAAGACGGCGGCGGTAATCAATTCCTACGAGGCGACCACCGGCGAGTTCACGCGCAAGCCGGACCTGGAATTTCCCGGCCGGCGCCTGCGCGACCTGATCGCCGACGCGGCCGGGCGCGAGCATACCGACTTCATCGACGGCACGCATATCGCCACGACCTTGTGCGGCGATTCCATCGCCACCAACCTGTTCATGCTGGGCTATGCCTATCAGAAGGGGCTGGTGCCGGTGTCGGCGGCGGCCATCGAACAGGCGATCGAGCTGAACGCCACGGCCGTCGACGCCAACAAGCAGGCCTTCACCTGGGGCCGGCGCGCCGCCCACGATCGGGCGGCCGTCGAGCGGCTGGTGGCACAGGCCAATCCGGAACCGGAGTCGCACCATATCGCGACGACCCTCGAGGAGATCGTCGGCAAGCGCGTGGCATTCCTGACGGACTATCAGGATGCCGCCTATGCGGCCCGCTACAAGTCCTTCGTCGAGCGCGTGCGCGACGCGGAAACCGAGCGCACGGCCGGCCGCAGCGGACTTACCGAGGCGGTGGCGCGCTACTACTACAAGCTGCTGGCCTACAAGGACGAGTATGAGGTGGCTCGGCTCTTTACGGACGGCGCGTTCCTGAAGACGATCGACGCGCAGTTCGAAGGCGACTACCGGCTGGAATTCAACCTGGCGCCGCCGCTGATCGCCGAGCGCGATCCGGACACCGGCCATCTCAAGAAGAAGTCTTTCGGGCCGTGGATGCTGCGCGCGTTCCGCACGCTGGCGAAGCTGCGGCATCTGCGGGGCACGCGGCTCGACATCTTCGGCTACAGCGCGGAACGGAAGCTGGAGCGCCAGCTGATCCTCGACTATGAGCGGGTGATCGACGAACTTCTCGCCGGCCTCGACCACAGCAATCACGATCTGGCCGTTCAGATCGCGCAGATCCCCGAACAGATCCGCGGCTACGGCCACGTCAAGCAGGCCCACCTGGAGAAGGCCAAGCAGCGCGAGGCCGAGTTGCTGGCGGCCTTCCGCTCTCCGACCCCGCAGCGCGACGCGGCGGAGTAGCGCCGCCGCGCCGAGAAGGCCTTATCCGAACCAGGCGATGAAGCGGACGGCCGTCTGCTTCAGGGACGACACCCGATGGCGCGATTGGCTTTCCGCGGCGCGTTCACGGCCGCGCGATGGCGGCGGCGACGGTGGCGGCTGAAGAGTCGCCGCGACGTGAATCGCGGTGCCGTAAGCCCTGACGATTTCCTGCATCGTGAGCGCCTGCTGGAGATTTGCGATTGTCATGGATGTCCCCAAACGTTGGCCCGCCTCGACGGGAGGGCGGGACGACGTTAGGGGCGGCATGTTGCAGTCGGGTGTCCGGCGCGGCCGCGGTTTGTTTCGATTGTTTCAGCAATCCTCGGCGCATAGGGACGTCGAGATAGAGTGGCCCGGAGGGCATGGCGCCCTCCGGGCCGCAGGCCTCTCGATGGAGGAATCAGTTCACATCGTAGCGCTAACCATGTTCACGGAACGACCTCGCCGTGCAGGCCGAGATCGAGGCCCTCGCGCTCGATATCCTCGGAGACGCGCAGGCCGAGCGTCTTGTCGATCACCCACAGGATGACCAAGGAGACGATGGCGTCATAGACGATCGTGACGGCGATGCCCTTGATCTGCGTGATCACCTGGCCGGCGTGGCCATCGATCCAGCCGACCGGATCGGTGGCGCCGGTGACGGCCATGGTGGCGAAGACGCCGGTCAGGAGGGCGCCGATGATCCCGCCGATGGCATGGACTCCGAAGGCATCCAGGGAGTCGTCGTAGCCGAGCGCGTTCTTCAGGCTCGTGCTGGCGAAGAAGCAGAGCACGCCGGCGGCAATGCCGATGACGAGCGCGCCGCTGGGCAACACGAAGCCCGACGCCGGCGTGACCGCGACGAGGCCCGCGACCGCGCCCGAGGCGATGCCCAGCAGCGACGGCTTGCCCTTCACGAGCCACTCCGCGAACATCCAGGCGAGCGCGGCAGCGGCCGTGGCGATCTGCGTCGACGCCATGGCCATGCCGGCGCGCACGTCGGCCGCGACCGCCGATCCGGCGTTGAAGCCGAACCAGCCGACCCACAGCAAGGAGGCGCCGATCACGGTGAGGACGAGGTTGTGCGGCGGGAACGGGACCTTCGGATAGCCGTGGCGCTTGCCCAGCACGAGCGCGCAGACCAAGCCGGCGACGCCGGCGTTGATGTGCACGACCGTGCCGCCGGCGTAGTCGAGCACGCCGGAGCTGCCGAGCCACCCGCCGGGTCCCCACACCATATGCGCGACCGGCGAATAGACGAGGACCAGCCACAACGACATGAACCACACCAGGGCCGAGAACTTCATGCGGTCGGCGAAGGACCCCGCGATCAGCGCCGGCGTGATGATCGCGAAGGTCATCTGGAAGCACATGTAGACCGACTCGGGAATCGTCGGCGCCAGGGTGTTGACGGCCGTCGTCCCCATGCCCGCCAGGAAGAAGCGACTGAGGCCGCCGAAGAAGGCGTTGCCCTCGGTGAACGCAATGCTGTAGCCGATGACCATCCAGAGCACCGTCACCAGGCAGGTGACGGCGAAGCTCTGCATGATCGTGGCCAGCACGTTCATCTTGCGGACCATGCCGCCGTAGAACAGGGCCAGCCCGGGTATGGTCATCAACAGCACAAGCGCGGTCGAGGTCAGCATCCACGCGGTGTCGCCGCGGTCGAGCGTGGGGCCGTCGGCCCAGGCGGGCGCCGACAGGCAGGCGGCGAGGAGCGCGAGCGGCGCGATCGCCGCATGCCGCAAGATCAATCGAATCATCTGGGGTCTCCCTACAATGCTTCTTCGTTTCTGTCGCCGGTGCGGATGCGCACGGCCTGCATCATGTCGAACACGAAGATCTTGCCGTCACCGATGCGGCCGGTGGCGGCGGTCTTGAGAATCGTGTCGACGACGCGCTCGACCAGGTCGTTGGACACGGCGATCTCCAGCTTGATCTTCGGCACGAAGTTCACGGCGTATTCGGCGCCGCGATAGATTTCGGTGTGGCCCTTCTGGCGGCCGAAGCCGCGCGCCTCCGTGACCGTCAATCCCTGCACGCCCAACGCGGTGAGCGCTTCGCGCACTTCGTCCAACTTGAACGGCTTGATGATGGCCATGACGAGTTTCATCTGACACTCCTGACGCTGCGCCTGCTCGCCGCCAGCCGCCGCACGACCGCGATGCGCGGACGTACTGCGGCGATCCGGCGGAAATCGCGGATCACGACGATCTCTGGATGAGGTAGCAAGACCCGTGCCAACTCGGAGATGGCGGGTGGGTTCGGGAAGCAGGAGAGAACCCGGGGCGCGCCTATCCGGCGAATGCGGAATGGCTCCGCGCGCCGCCGCGGGCCGATATTGTCGCCTGTGCCAGTGAAAAGCGGCAGGCGCGGCGGCTATCTC
>JBGPEQ010000419.1:0-4321 GCA_041482855.1 Dongiaceae bacterium
CGAATGGGTCAAGAGCCAGAGCGAGAAGCGGATGACGAAGTCGGAGAGCAGGTACAGCACGTAGAGCGTCACGACGAACGTGATGAGGCCGATGACCAGCACCATCTCGTCGGCCGACAACTTCAGCACGTCGCTGAAGAGCCAGAGCGCGCCCGAGGCCAGCGCCACGCCGAGCATGTTGAGGAAGTTGGTGGTGCCGAGGAGGCGGCCGCGTTCGTCGGCGGGCGAGCGCTGCTGCAGGTTGGCGTTGAGCGGCACCACGAACAGGCCGCCGGAGAAGCCAAGCAGGATGAGCGAGGCAAGGGCGAGACCGAAGGAGGGTGGCGACCAGGCCAGCAGCAGTGAACTGATACCGATGCCGATCGAGCCCAGGGGGACCAGCCCGAGCTCCACCTTGTCGCCGGAGAGCCGTCCGGCGGCGGCGCTGCCGATGCCGATGCCGATGGCGATGGCGGCCTGCAGCAGGCCGGCGCGGGCGTCATCGAGGCCGAGGGCCTGCTTGCCGAAGAGGATGACGCCCAACTGCAGGAGCGCGCCCAGGAACCAGAAGTAGGTGATGCCGAGGACGGTGAGCTTCAGCGGGCGGTTGGCGGCGAGATGCTTGAGGCCCGTGTAGACCTCCCCCCAAGGGAATAGGATGAACTTCCTGCGCGTCGCCGGAGCCGGCACGCGGCCGATGCCAAAGCTGCTGAGCGTACCGAGGACGGCGACGGCGAGAAGCACGAGGGCGACCAGCTGGATCCGGTCCTGCCAGAGGCCGTAGAGCGTGGAGCCCGCCACGGTGCCGAGGATGATGGCGAGGAAGATGCAGAGCTCGTCGAGGCCGTTGGCGCGGGAGAGCTCCTTCTCCGGCAGCAGCTCCGGCAGGATGCCGTAGTGGGCGGGGCTGAAGAACGCGGCCTGGAGAGCGGTGAGGAAGATGACGGCCAGCATGAGATCGAGGTTGCCGGAGGCGAGCGCCGCGTAGGCCGCCAGCATGGCGACGATCTCGAAGCTCTTGGTGACGATCAGCACGGTGCGCTTGCTGAAGGCATCGGCGAGCCAGCCGGCATAGCCGGAGAACAGCAGGTAGGGCAGCACGAAGAGCGCGCCGGCGAGCGCCAGGTAGTGGGTATCGCCGGAGGCGGCGCCCATGTTCACCGCCATCAGGGAGACGACGATCTTGTAGAGATTGTCGTTGAGGGCGCCGAGGAAGGCGGTGGCGAGCAGCGGCGGGAAGCCGCGGATCTTGAGGAGGCCGGCGTAGCTGCCGTGGACTGTGCTGTCAGCCATGGCGTCAGGTCTCCCTTACGACGCGCCAGCAGGCGCTGGCGAGGGTGTCGGCGAGGCTCGTGAGCGGCACGGCGACGCGGCCGTAGGTGCGCTCGACCGCCACTTGCAGCACCAGTCCCAGCACCATGGCGGAGACGACGGCGGGATCGCGGCGATCCCCGGGCTGCTGCGCCATGCCATCGGCGATGACGCGGCGGACGACGGTGAGCGGGTTCGCCATCTGCTCGGTGACTTTCCGGACCTGGTCGTGCTGGGAGAGCAGGAGATAGGAGAACAGCACGGGGTTGTCGTCGAAGGCCTGGCAGAAGTGGCGGACGAGGGCGCGGATCTTGCCCTCGAAGCCGGGCTCGGCGGCCTGCACGGCGTCGACGGCGGCGCCCAGGGCGGCGTACTGGTCGGCGAACAGGCGCCAGGCGAGATCGTCCTTGCTGGCGTAGTGGCGATAGAGCGCGCCTTCCGCCACATGGGCGGCGCGGGCGATATCGCGGATCGAGGTCTCCGCGATGCCCTTCTCGACGAAGAGCCGGAGGGCCTCGTCGGAGATCCGCTGGCGGGTCTTGCTGCCGTCGCGCATGGGGCTCCCTTGGGCTGTCAGGCGGGCCGATCTTACGTGAACGATCGTTCACAGAAGATGAAGGGCACGGCCATAATTGTCAAGGGGTGGGTGCGGAGTCGAAAAGTGAAGGATGAACCCCATGTCCAGCGAGGAATGGCTCGGCCGCTGGAAGGTTTGGAAGCCGCAAATAAACGCTGATGGACGCAGATGACGATTCCGAGCGATCGACCCCATGTCCAGCGGGACGCCGGCCTCTTCCAGCGGGGCTGGGTTTGCGATCATAGATTCACCGCAGAGACGCAAAGGCGCAGAGATCGGGAGTTCGCTCGGTCTCTGCATCTTCCGGATGCTCACGGCGATCAAAACAAAGTTACGCATAGCGGGCCGATCATCTCGGCGCATGGTTACCTTCGGATACCGCGTTGGTTGGCGCGGCCGTCGGTTGTGGACTGATACACGATGTCAAAGATCGGCCGGCGCTCACACTCGCCGACGAGCTTCCAGACCGATTGCCGGGCTGGAAGCCTATGGAACATTGTAGGAACATTCTGGGAAAAGTCAAGAGAAACTCGGACCAACGCGGTGTGTCCTTCGACAGGCTCAGGATGAGGTGTTTTCTTTGTGCCACCAAAATTGTCCCTCATCCTGAGCTTGTCGAAGGACGCAGGTTGGTCATGCAGCCCAAGGACGGGCGCGCGGCGCTGTAGCCGCGTGCTGCTATCGACAAGGGGGGACCGCTCTGGTATACGCCCGCCTTCCCGCGTCGGGCGCATAGCTCAGTTGGTAGAGCAGCTGACTCTTAATCAGCGGGTCGCAGGTTCGAGTCCTGCTGCGCCCACCATTTCACCACGTCGATCGATGCGACCCTCGGCGATACCGAAGGGGTGACCGACTCGACAGTGCCATTTCGCTGTTTCGCGGGCCGCCGGTGTGATAAAGTGTCGTAATTTTACATTTCTTGGCGCTGTTTCATCACAGACCAGCCGGATGATCGATGCCGACAATTCCGCCAGCGACCCAGGCCGAACGCGCGCTTTCGATTCTAGCCGAGCGAGGAATGGTTCGCCTGCGGGAATTCAAGGCCGCGGGCATCGGGGAGGAGACGGTCGCGCGGCTGGCGCGGCAGGGGCGCGTCCTCCGTCTCGCGCGCGGACTCTACCAGCTGCCCGACGCCGACCTGGCGGCCGGGCACTCGCTGGCCGAGGCTGCGAAGCTGGTGCCCAAGGGCGTCATCTGCCTGCTTTCGGCGCTGCAGTTCCACGGTCTCACGCTGCAGGTGCCGTCGATCGTGTGGATGGCGATCGGCCGCACGGCGCGCAAGCCGAAGATCGCCTATCCGCCGATCCGCTTCGTTCGCTTCGGCGATGCGGCGCTCGGCGCCGGCGCGGACGAGCATCGCATCGAAGGCGTGTCGGTCAGAATCTTCGATCCGGCCAAGACGGTCGTGGACTGCTTCCGCTATCGCAACAAGGTCGGGCTCGACGTTGCACTCGAGGCCATGCGCGAAGCGCTCAGGCATCGCCGCTGCAGGCCCGATGACATCCGCCGATACGCCGTGGCCCTGCGCGCCTGGTCGATCATTCGGCCCTACCTCGAAGCGATGACCGCCGATGGCGCGTAAGACGCGCAACATCGGTGCTTCCGTGCGCGCTCGACTCCCGGATACGGATACGGATACGGATAAAGGGGACGCTTCCCTTTTCCACTGCACGCGCGAGGACGACAACGACGAATAAAAAGGGTAGCCTCCCCTTTGCGCCCATTAGGAAATCTAGGGTTCGGCGCGACTGCCGTGAGGAACGGGCGGAATGCCCATGTCGTGCTCCAAGCGCTGGATACGCTCCTCGTTGCGCTTGATGTGTTCCTCTTGTTCATTCAGCACGGCAGAGATTTTTCGGCCCGCTGTGTCGATCTCAGTGCTGGTTGCGGCGACAAGCCCTCGAAGAAATCCCTGTCCTGAGTAGACGAACATGCCGAACGAACCGAGCAATAGGCCTGCCCAAATGATCACTTCAAAAGCGGTGCCGTACCGGTGGAAGAGAATGCGTGTGATCCAGCGAGGTGCTTTCACTGGCCTCCTCAGAAAGGCGAGGTCTGTCACCTCACCCAGGCTGAGCATGAGTTTGGCAAGCACTCTGGTGAAAGTAGCGCCCACGGCCAAAATGAATGCGAAGCCGAAGTAGGTGAGCGCTTCAATGACGACGATGCGCAGGTTGAACGGCGGAGTATCGAAATCGGTCCACACGCCTGAAAGCAACGCGACCAGCGCGAGCAGCGCCGCGCCACTTGCGATCTGCAATCCGCGTTCGATCTCCTTGCCCTCGTCACTGAGCTTTTCGGCCCAATGAATGTTGTCGTCCATAGCTAGGTCTCCGCGCTTACCTTCCGAGTGCACTGAGGCCGGATCGGATTCCGGTGACAGTGCACACAATTGACGAGGATGGCACTCCAGTCGGCCCCCCAATCATGACCTCAAACAATGCCAATTTAGTC
>JBGPEQ010000420.1:0-4320 GCA_041482855.1 Dongiaceae bacterium
GATCGTGTTCACGCTCTCGCTGCTGGCCGGCTCGACGCAGCTTTCATACGTCGTGGCGTACATGAGCGGGCCGGATGTGGGGCTGCGCATCTCCGTCGCGCTCTCCCTGTTGGCGCTGATCATGGTGGCGATCGCCGAGAACGCCCGCGTGCCCGTCGACAACCCGGCCACGCACCTCGAGCTCACCATGGTGCACGAGGCCATGATCCTCGAATATTCGGGGCGGCATCTCGCCCTCATGGAAGCGGCGGCGATGCTGAAGCTGCTGCTCTACATGTCGCTGATCGCCTGCATCTTCGCGCCTTTCGGCATGGCGCTGCCCGGCTCCGGCGCGCCGGCGCTCGGCATCGGCCTGCTGGCCTGGCTCGCCAAGATGGCGCTGGGCGCCGTGCTGCTCGGCCTGTTCGAGACCTCGATCGCCAAGATGCGCGTCTTCCGCGTCAGCGAATTCCTGGCGGCGGCCCTGCTGCTGGGATTGCTCGCGACGATCTTCCTTTATGTGTCGAAGGGGCTGTAGCGCAGATGGGCCATCTCGAGTTCGATATCGCGCATCTGCTGGGCACGATGGTCCTGGTGCTGAGCTTCGGGCTGCTGTTCCAGCGGCGCATCTTCGGCGTGCTCCGGACCTTCGCGCTGCAGGCCAGCCTGCTGGCGGCGGCGGCGGCCTGGCAGGCCTTCGTGCAGGACGCGCCCCATCTCTACATCACCGCCGCCATTGCCTTGGTCTTCAAGGCGATCGCGATTCCCGTCGCCCTCCATCACATCGTCATCAAGCTGCAGATCCACCGCTCGGTCGAAACCGTGTTCGGCGTCGGTCTCACCATGATCATCGGCGTCGCTCTGGTGGCGCTCTCGATCCTGCTCGTGCTGCCCGTGACCTATCAGTCCGGCGCCATCACCCGCGAGAACCTGGCGCTGGCGCTCTCGGTCGTGCTGCTCGGCCTCTTGATGATGATCACCCGGCGCAATGCCGTCACCCAGGTGGTCGGCTTCATGTCGCTGGAGAACGGTCTCATCCTGGCCGCCGTCGGCGTGCGCGGCATGCCGTTCGTGGTGGAGATGAGCGTCGCCTTCTCCGTCATGGTGGCATTCATCATCTTCGGCGTCTTCTTCTTCCACATCCGCGAGCGCTTCGACACCCTCGACCTGCATTATCTCGAAACCTTCCGGGGCGAGCGCGAATGAACCCGCTCGCCGTCGTCCTGTGCACGCCGGTCGCCGCGGCCGTCATCCTCGGCTTCATTCCCGGCCGCTACCATCGCATCGCCGCCCGCCTCAACGTGCTGGCGTCGTTCGTCACGCTGGCGTCGGGCTTGATGTTGTTCAGGGTGCGGCCCGAGCCCAACCTCTATTTCTTCATCGACGACTTCAACGTCTACCTGGTCGTGCTCACGGCCTTCGTCGGCTTCACCACCTCGCTGTTCAGCGCCAGCTACATCGAGCACGAGGTGGAGATCGGCCGGCTCGACGCCGCGCGGCTGCGCTTCTATCACGGCATGTACCAGGCCTTCATGTTCAGCATGCTGCTGGCGCTCACCGCCAATAACCTGGGCATCATGTGGGTGGCGGTCGAGGGTGCCACTCTCGCGACCGCGCTGATGGTCAGCCTCTACCGCACGCGCGAGGCCATCGAAGCCGCCTGGAAATACTTCATCCTCTGCGGCGTCGGCATCGCGCTGGCGCTGTTCGGCACTATTCTTATGTATCTGGCGGCCCAGCCGGTCATGGGCGGCGGCGCCCAGGCGATGGCATGGCTGCTGATCCTGGGTCAGGTCGCCCGCTTCGATCCGGCGATCCTCAACCTCGCCTTCGTCTTCCTGCTGGCCGGCTACGGCACCAAGGTCGGGCTGGCGCCGTTCCATGCCTGGCTGCCGGACGCCCATGCCGAGGGCCCGACGCCGATCTCGGCCGTGCTGTCGGGCCTGCTGCTCAACGTCGCGCTCTACGCCGTGCTGCGCTTCAAGATCTTGCTCGCCCACAACGCCGGCGCGATCGCGCCGGGGCCGCTGATGATCGGGATGGGGCTGTCGTCGCTGCTGCTGGCGACCTTCATGCTGTACCGCCGGCGCGACATCAAGCGCATGTTCGCCTATTCTTCGATCGAGCATATGGGCATCATCACCTTCGCCTTCGGCATGGGCGGGCCGCTCGCCAACTTCGCGGGATTGCTGCACATGACCATGCACAGCCTCACCAAGTCGGCGATCTTCTTTTCTGTCGGCCATATCGCGCAGGTGAAGGGCTCGCAGAAGATCGCCGATATCCGCGGCCTCACCATCAGCCACCCGACGCTCGGCTGGACCTTCGTCATCGCCGTGCTCGCCATCGCCGGGCTGCCGCCGCTCGGCATCTTCTATAGCGAGTTCCTGGTGGTTACATCCACCATGGCGCGCCAGCCGGTGCTGGCGATCCCGCTCGTGCTCGGACTCCTCGTCGGCTTCGGCGCCCTCATCCTGCGCTTGCAGGGTGCGGCCTTCGGCGAGGTGCCGACGCGCGGCCATGCGCCGATCAAGGCGTCGCTGCTGCCGGTGTGGGCGCATCTCGCTCTCGTGGCGACCGCCGGACTCTACATCCCGTCGCAGCTGGTCGCCTGGTTCCGCGCCGTAGCGACTCTTCTGGGCTGATCGGCGATGACCATGACGACCTCGCTGCACGAATTTCTGAAGGGCGCCAGCCCGGTCGCCGATCACCGGCCGTGGCCGCGCGTGGTCGTCGACGAGGCGCGCTGGCTCGCCCTGCGCGAGCAGCTGGCGACATCCGATTGGGCGCTGCTGGGCCTGTGGGGCGATCGCAGCGCGGCCGGCAGCCTCTCCGCCCATGTCGCGCTGCGCGATGAAACCGAAGACGCCGCCGACGGCATTGCCGTCGTCACGCTGCTGTGTCCGCAGCGGCGATTTCCCTCGCTCGCGGCAGTGCGTCCCGGCGCCATGCGGCTCGAGCGTATGATGGCCGACACGTTCGGCTTGGCGGCCGATGGCGCCGACGATACGCGGCCCTGGCTCGATCACGGGCAATGGCCGCTGCGCCATCCGCTCGCCGAGGCTGCGCCGCCCGTGCCGCGCCCAGGGACCGATTACGACTTCCTGTTGGCCGAAGACGCCAGCGCGCCCGATGCGGCGCGCATCCATCAGATCCCGGTCGGCCCGGTGCATGCCGGCGTCATCGAGCCCGGGCATTTCCGCTTCAGCGTGAACGGCGAACTGGTGGTGCGGCTGGAGCAGCGCTTGGGCTATGTCCACAAGGGCATCGAGCGGCTGATGATCGGCAAGACGCCGGCCGAGGGCGCCAGGCTCGCGGCGCGCATCTCCGGCGACAGCACGGTCGCCCATGGCCTCGCCTTCGCCCGTGCCATCGAGGCGGCGCTCGCGACTGTTCCGCCGCCGCGCGCCCATTGGCTGCGCGCGATCATGGCCGAGCTGGAGCGCATCGCCAACCACGTCTTCGACATCGGCGCCATCTGCAACGACGCCACCTTCCCGCTGCTCCTGGCCGAGCTGACGGTGCTGCGCGAACAAGCATTGCGGGCGGCCTTCGACTGCTTCGGCCATCGCCTGATGATGGATTGCGTGGTGCCCGGCGGCGTGGCGGCCGATCTCGATGCCGCCGGCGTCGAGCGGCTGCGCGCATTGACCACCGTCATCGCCCCGCGCTTCCAGCGTCTCATTCACATCTATGACGAGAAGCCCTCGCTGCTCGATCGCACGGTCGGCACGGGCATCACGCGCCAGGCGCTCGCCCATCGCTTCGGCGCCGGCGGCTATGTCGGCCGCGCCTGCGGCCGCGGCCAGGATGCGCGGCGCAACCCGGGCTATCCGCCCTACGACGATCTCGACTTCGAGGTGCCCGTGCTGCCCGACGGCGACGTCCACGCCCGCATCTGGATCCGCGCCAAGGAGGTGGAGGCGAGCCTCGGCCTGCTGCGTCAGCTGCTCGACGGCCTGCCCGCCGGTCCGATCGCGATCGATCTGCCGGACCGCGCCGGCGAGGGCATGGCGCTGGTGGAGGCCTTCCGCGGGGAAATCCTGACCTGGGTGCGGGTCGGCGGCGACGGTCGCATCGAGCGTTGCCATCCGCGCGATCCCTCCTGGTTCCAGTGGCCGCTCCTGGAGGCGGCGGTCGAAGGCAACATCGTCGCCGACTTCCCGCTCTGCAACAAATCCTTCAACTGCTCCTATTCGGGGCATGACCTATGAAAAGCGCCGTCGCCTTGAAGCTGCGATCGGCGATCTCGGGCATGGCTTGGCCGGCCGTGCCGGACGCGAAGGCGGCCTCCCTGCTGGCGCTGCTCTATCAGCTCGACCAGAGCCAATGGTGGCCGCC
>JBGPEQ010000421.1:0-4309 GCA_041482855.1 Dongiaceae bacterium
CCGTTGACCCTCACCGGACCAGTAAATCCAGGATAGCGGCAACGCTCGAGCGATCGGCGTCGTAAGATCCAAACGAATGAATCGGGGATCACGAGTATCCAACGATTCTGACCCTGCGCCGATTGTTACGCCAATCATTGCTCCCGGCGGTGAGCGACCCGCTCAGAGCGCGCGGTTCTGCAAGCCCGTGGCGGCGATGAGTGCGTCGCGAAGGAGCGGCGTCGTGGCGACGAACAGGTTGCCCCGGGTCAGGCCGCCATCGGCGAGAAAGTCGTTGGTCCAGCCGCCCGCTTCGGTCACCAGAACCATTCCCGCCAGCACGTCCCAGGCGTTGAGATGCATCTCGACGTAGCCGTCGAGCCGGCCGTGGGCAACGTGCGCAATGGAAAGCGCTGCGGAGCCGCTGCGGCGATATTCGCCCCCGCCCTCCAGAACGCCGCGAATTTGACGGAGATGATCGGCGGGCGATCCGCGCGGCGAGTGGTCGAGGCCGAATGTCGCCTGCTCAATCGCGGCTCTGCCGCTGACGCGGATGGGAACTCCGTTGCAGACAGCGCCCCGGCCGCGCAGCGCGGCGTACAATTCGCCGGCATTCGGATCGAAGACGACGCCGATCTGCGGCCGCCCCGCGTCGACGACGGCGATGGAAACGCACCAATCGGCGCGGCCTTGGACATAGTTCGTCGTTCCATCGATGGGGTCGACGACCCAGAGCGGCGCCGCCGGCGCCAGAATCGCCGGCGGCGATTCTTCGCCGAGAAAGCCGTCGCCGGGGAAGCTGGTCGCGACACGCTCCGCGATCAGACGTTCGACGGCGCGATCGGCTGCGCTGACGAAGTCCTGCGGTCCCTTCGACTCGATGTTCAATTCTTCGGGGTGCGCGCGATACCGCAGCGCCAGCTGTCCGGCTTCCCGGGCGACAGCCTGCGCCACCAGGAAGCGAGTGATGAGGGAGTCGCCTGTCGCGCCTTGCGCGGCGGCCGCGGCGGGTGCGGGATCCAACGGTCGATACTCTCCGCTGCTGGGACGTTGTCTGCTTGCCAAGGCAAGGGAATTCATACATAGCAGATCGCAATCGATCGATGCACTCGGCATATCCGTGCGGACCCGCGAAATCCTCCCGCGCCGTGCCTTTGCCTGAGACCAGGGGCACATGGCCTACATCCAGCTGAGCAATCTGCGCAAGAGCTTCGGCGGCCGGCCCGCCGTTCGCGATTTCAGCCTGGGGATCGAACGCGGCGAACTCATCTCCCTGCTCGGCCCATCCGGCTGCGGCAAGACGACGACGCTGCGAATCCTTGCCGGATTCGAGGCGCCCGACTCCGGCACGGTGACCATTGCAACAGAAGATATCCTGCAGGTTCCGGCGCAGCGGCGGCGCATGGGCGTCGTCTTCCAGAACTATGCGCTGTTTCCGCACCTCTCGGCCCGCAGCAACATCGCCTTCGGCATGAAGATCGCGCGCCAACCGGCAGAAGCTATAGGTCGCCGCGTGGCGGAGCTGCTGCGCCTGGTCGGGCTGGAAGAAGCCGGCCACAAGCTGCCGCGCGAGTTGAGTGGCGGCCAGCAGCAGCGGATCGCGCTGGCGCGGGCCCTGGCCGTCGAGCCGCGCATGCTGCTGCTCGACGAGCCGTTGAGCGCGCTCGATGCCGTGGTGCGCGTGTCGCTGCGCGACGAGATACGGCGCATTCAAAGCTCGCTCGGCGTGACGACCCTGTACGTCACACACGACCAGGAAGAGGCGCTGGCCATTTCCGACCGCATCGTCGTCATGCGCGACGGCGGCATCGAACAGGTGGGAAGCGCCGAGGAAATCTATGCGCAGCCGGCCTCGCCGTTCGTCGCCGGCTTCATCGGCAAGATGAACCAGCTGGCGGGCCGCGTCGAGCAGCCGTCGCAGGGGCAGATGCGCTGTGGCCCGCATCTGCTGCGGGTGCCGCCGCAGGCCGTCGCGCATCTACCGAGCGGCGCCGAAGCGACCATCCTGCTGCGCCCGGAAGCGATCACCATCGCGCCGCCCGATGCGGCGCCAAGCGCCGGCGGCAATCGCCTGGCGGCGCGCATCGAGATGGTCACCTTCCTCGGCTCGGTCCGCCGGATCGGTCTCGACGCGGGCGCCCAGCACGTCGTCGCCGACGTGTCGACCGCCACCGGCTGGGTCTTTCAGCGCGGCGATCTGGTGGCCCTGGATTTTCCCGTCGATGCCTGCCGCGTGATCGTCCATGATGGTCGGCAGGGTGTTCGAGAGTAGCCGAAGCGGGGCTTCGCAAGGGAGATGAAACGATGCTGTTATCGGTGCTCGGGGCCGGCACGGCCTTGCCAATGCCCGGGCGAAGCCCGGCCGGGTATCTGCTGCGCTTCGGCAATGAAGTGCTGCTGTTCGATCTCGGGCCCGGGACACTGGCGCGGCTGGCGGCAGCGGGCGTCAGCTATCGCGATCTGAAGCGCGTGTTCGTTTCGCATCTGCATTCCGACCATGTGCTCGACCTCGTCACCTTGCTGCAGGCAAGCAACGCCACGCCGGGATGGACGCGGGAGCAGCCGCTCGAGATCATCGGCTGCCAAGGACTGCGGGCCTTTGTCGACCGCATCTTCGAGTTGTTCGACGGCGCCGCGCCCGAAGGCTTTCCCGTTACCGTCACGGAACTGGCGGCCGGCCGCGTCCAATTCGACGGCTGGACGCTGCAGACGGCACTCACCAACCACACGCCCAACAGCATCGCCTTCCGGATCGAAGCCGAGGGGCAGTCCGTCGTCTATTCCGGCGATGCGGTCGAGTGTCCCGCGCTGACCGATCTTGCCCGCGACGCCGACCTGTTCATCTGCGAGTGCTCGTTTCCGCGCGGCTGGAAGACCTGCGATCACGTGACCGCCGACGGGGCCGGACGCATGGCCCAGGCCGCCAAGGCGCGGCGGCTCGTGCTCTCCCATCTCTATCCGCCGGCCATCGAAGCCGACGTCGCTGCGCAGGCGCGCGACGCGTATGACGGCGACGTCATTGCCGCCGTCGACGGCACCACACTCGGTCTGTAGCGGCGCCAACGATGCTGGGCGCAAAGGCACGCGGCAACGGCAGCGCGGCGGGACTCCGCGCCTGGATCCCCCTCGCCCCCTTTTTCCTTTTCGCTCTCGCCTTCGAAGTGCTGCCGATCCTGATGCTGGCCCGTTCCAGCCTGATCGTCGATGGCGGATTGTCCGTCAGCAATTTCGGCCGCGCGCTTACGCCGACGATGATGGCGGCCTTTCGCAACAGCATCCAGGTATCGTTCATTACGGCGTTCCTCGGCGTCGTTCTCGGCACGACGGTCGCGTATGCGATCGTCACCACGCGCAGCACTGCTGTGCAAAGCGCGCTGACGGCCCTGGCCGATGTGACGGCGAATTTCGGCGGCGCGCCGCTCGCCTTCGCCTTCATCATCACGCTGGGGTCGACGGGCTTCGTTACCCTCCTGCTGCAGACGGCAGGCGTGGACCTATATCCGACATTCCGGATCTATTCCGTCGGCGGACTGACTGTTGCGTATCTCTATTTTCAGCTGCCGCTCCTGATCCTGCTGATCATTCCGGCCTTGCACGGACTGCGGCGCGAGTGGCGTGAAGCGGCGACCAGCCTCGGCGCATCGACGACCCAATACTGGCTCCGCGTCGGCTTGCCGATTCTGGCGCCGTCGCTGCTCGGCAGCTTTCTTCTCCTCTTCGCCAATTCCTTCGGTGCCTATGCGACGGCCTGGACCCTGACCGGGTCGGACGTGAATCTCATTACCGTGCAGATCGCCGCCCTCGTCCGCGGCGAAGTGCAACTCGATCCGGCGCTCGCCGATGCCTTGGCGTTGATGTCCCTCGGCTTCATGGCGATCTGCGTGGCCGGCTACCAATGGCTGGCAAGCCGGACACGGAGGGCGTCGCCGTGAAACCTGGCGTGTCCTGGCGGGTCCCGGTGATCGCCGCCTTCCTCGTCTTCATGATCGTTCCACTACTGGCGACCGCTCTGTTCTCAGTCTCGACGCGATGGGATCGGACGATCTGGCCGGAGGGCGTCACCCTGGCGTGGTGGGGAAAGGTCATGGCTCGCCCGGCTTTCCGCGATACGCTGATGAATTCGCTGGCGCTGTCGATCGCGACGGTCGCCGCGTCCCTGGCGCTCATCACGCCGACCGCCTATTGGGCCCACCTGCGCGTGCCGGCGGCAAAACTGTGGATCGAACTGCTGGCCATCGTGCCGTTCGCGCTGCCCGGCGTCATCCTGGCCATGGGGCTGATCCGCTTCTACTCGATCGTGCCGTTGCCGATCATCAATACCCCCAACATA
>JBGPEQ010000422.1:0-4282 GCA_041482855.1 Dongiaceae bacterium
CATGGCCTGCGCCTTGATGGCGCGCTGGAGCTTTTCGAAGGCGCGCACTTCTATCTGGCGGACCCGCTCGCGGCTGATGCCGTATTCCTTCGAAAGGTCCTCGAGCGTGGTCGGCTCGTCCTTGAGGCGCCGCTCCGTGAGGATGCGCCGTTCGCGCGCGTTCAGGCTCTTCATGGCGTGGTTCAGGAGCTTGCGGCGTTTCGACAATTCCTGTTGCTCGGCCAGCACGATCTCCTGGCTGTCGGACTCGTCGACCAGCCAGTCCTGCCACTCGCCGTCGCCGTCGATCTTGAGGGGCGCGTTCAACGAATGGTCGGGCGCCGCCAGGCGCCGGTTCATGTTGATGACGTCCTCTTCGCTGACGCTGAGCTCGGTGGCGATCTTCTTGACGTTCTCGGGCGACAGGTCGCCCTCCTCGATCGCCTGCAGCTGGCCCTTCAGCTTGCGGAGGTTGAAGAACAGCTTCTTCTGCGCCGCCGTGGTGCCCATCTTCACCAGCGACCAGGAGTGCAGGATGTATTCTTGAATGGCGGCCCGGATCCACCACATGGCGTAGGTGGCGAGGCGGAAGCCGCGGTCGGGCTCGAAGCGCTTCACCGCTTGCATCATGCCGACGTTGCCCTCGGAGATCAGCTCGCTCACCGGCAGGCCATAGCCGCGATAGCCCATGGCGATCTTGGCAACCAGCCGCAGATGGCTGGTGACGAGCTGGTGGGCGGCTTCGGTGTCGTTATGCTCGCGCCAACGCTTGGCCAGCATGTACTCCTGGTCCGGCTCCAGCATCGGAAAGGTACGGATCTCCTGCAGATAGCGCGAAAGATTGCTCTCGCTCACCACCATCGGCAGGGTCTGTGCTCTCGCCATCGTCATCTCCCGCGACCGGCGCCGGGCGGGGGCCCGGATCCGATCTTTTTGCACCTGCTAAGAATGGCCCGTTTCCAAGGCACCGTCAAGTTAATCAGACCAATTTAGTCTGGAATAGGTGACTTAGTTACCCTCTAGAACCCGCATCAAATCTTTCATATCGCTTGGTATTTCAGCCTCCCATCGGACCGGTTTCTGGCTGTTTGGATGCCGGAACCCAAGCAAATAGGCGTGCAGCGCCTGCCGATGAAAGTCCTGAACGGTCTTCCTGGTTCCCTCGCTAAGAACACTCGAGCGGGCTGTTGTCATCCGTCCATACGTCGGGTCGCCCACGACCGGATGCCCGATCGCCGCCATATGCACGCGGATTTGGTGGGTCCGCCCGGTGGCCAACCGGCATTCCACCAGGCTGGCCGCCGGTCCGAGGGGGCGCAGGACGCGGTAGCGGGTAAGGGCGGCTTTGCCGCCGCGTGCGACGATCGCCATCTTCTTGCGGTCGGTCGGGTGGCGGCCGATGTTGCCGCCGATCTCGCCGGCGGCCGGCGCTGGCGTGCCCCACACGATCGCGAGGTAGGCGCGCTCGATATCATGGGCGGCAAAGGCCGCGCTGAGCGCCCGATGGGCCAGGTCGTTCTTCGCCGCTACGATCAGCCCACTGGTGTCCTTGTCGAGCCGGTGCACGATGCCCGGTCGAAGCTCGCCGCCGATCCCGGACAGCGAAGCACCGCAATGCGCGATCAGCGCGTTGACCAGCGTCCTATCGGGGTTGCCCGGCGCCGGATGAATCACCATGCCCGCCGGCTTGTTGACGACGATCAGATCGGTGTCCTCGTAAACGATGTCGAGCGCGATGACCTGCCCTTGCGGCTTGGCGGGGCGAGCGTCCGGAACGGTGATGGTGAAATATTGTCCCGGTTTGACCCTGTGAGAGGGGTCGGATATCGTCGCGCCATCGGCGGTGACTTGGCCGGCCGTGACGAGCGCCTTGACGCGGCTGCGCGAGAGTTGCGGCAGGTTCTGGGCGAGCAGCCGGTCGAGCCGCGTGCCGCCGTCCGCCGCGGCGGCGGTGACCTCGTATCGTCGGGCCGTCTCTGAATCCGTCATCGCAATGCGGAACCTTTTCGAATCATGCAAGGCGCCCAGGCTGACACGCGCACTATGAGGCCCCTGGTGGCGCTCGTCATCATCATGGGCGTGCTGATCGTGGCCGGGATCATCGTCGTCGTCGTGGCGATCGCCAACCGGATCGGCGGCGGCGGGACAGCGGCGACGCGCGCGGCGCCGGGATTCGCCAGCGCCGACCTGCCCGTACCCGCCGGCTGCCAGGTGATGGAAACGACGACCGCGGATGATCGCTTGATCCTGCGGCTCGGCAGCGGCGAGCGCTGCAATCAGATACTGATCGTCGACATGGCCACGGGCCGGCTGCTCGGCACGCTGCGCCTGGTGCCGAATGCGCAGCAACAAGGAACCGATGGATGAACTTCTGCAGTGACAATGTCACCGGCGTGGCGCCGGAGATCATGGCGGCCCTGGCCGCGGCCAACACGGGCGCGGTCATGGGCTATGGCAATGACGACCTCACGCGGCGCGTCGAGAAGCTCGTCGTCGAGCTGTTCGAGACCGACGTGGCGGTGTTTCCCGTCGCCACCGGCACGGCGTCGAACGCGCTGGCGCTCTCGGTCATGGCGCCGTCCTACGGGGCCATCTACTGCCATGAGCTGGCGCACATCAATCTGGACGAATGCGGCGCGCCCGAGCTGTTCACCGGCGGCGCCAAGCTGATCGACCTGCCCGGCGCCAACGGCAAGCTCGACGCTGCACTGCTCCTCGAGGAACTGGCGAAGGGCATGCAAGGCAACGTCCACAATGCGCAGCCGGCGGCGGTGAGCCTGACTCAGGCGACTGAGGCGGGGACCATCTACAAGCCGGCGGAGATCGCCGAAATCGCGGAGCTCGCGCACAAGCACGGACTCAAGGTCCATATGGATGGCACGCGCTTCGCCAACGCCGTGGCCAGTCTCGGCTGCTCGCCGGCGGAGATCAGCTGGCGCGCGGGCGTCGACGTGCTGTCGCTGGGCGGGACGAAGAACGGCGCCATGGCGGCCGAGGCGGTGATCTTCTTCGACCGCGCGCTGGCGGCCAGCTTCGGCTATCGCCGCAAGCGCGGCGGCCATCTGTTCTCGAAGATGCGGTTCGTCAGCGCGCAACTCGAGGCGCTGCTGAAGGACGGGCTGTGGCTGCGGCACGCTTCCCATGCCAACCGCATGGCGCGCCGCCTGGGCGACGGCGTCGCTCGTGTCCCCGGCGTCGAGATACTCAATCCGGTCGAGGCCAACCTGTTCTTCGCGCGCCTGCCCGAACCGGTGCTCACGGGCCTCGAGGCCGACGGCTTCCGCTTCTACCGCGAGGGCGGGCCACAGACGATCCGGCTCGTCACCGCCTTCAACACCGATCCCGCGCAGGTCGACGCCTTCGTCGCCAGCGCCGCGCGGCACGCGGCGGCGGTTCGCTCGTCGGCGGCTTAGGTAGCGGCCGGCTCAGTCGGGGCGCGGCATGCGGAAGGACTTATCGACCGTTGCATAGAGCGAGTAGCCGAGCCGCGCGATAGGCAGCACGCTCACGATGTCGACGCGGCCGTCCTTGATCAGGGCATCGTCGATGTGGATGCCGACGACCTGGCCGATGACGAGCGCCTGCCGCTCGGTCGGGTCCCAGGTCGGCAGGTCGATGATTTGCAGCAGGCGGCATTCGAGCTGCGCCGGGCTCTCGGCCACGCGCGGCGGCTTGACCAGCCGCGACGGAGCCGGCGTGAGGCCCGCCGCCTGCATCTCGTCGACGCCGGCCGGAAGGCGCGCCGAGGTCAGGTTCATCTTGTCGCGCAGTGCGTAGGTCGCGAGGTTGCAGACGAACTCCCCGGTCGCCGTCACATTGGCGAGGGTGTCCTTGATCGGCCGGTCGGGCTTGCTGCCCTGGGGCGCGAAGGCGACGCAGGGCGGCGCGTCGCCGATGGCGTTGAAGAAGCTGAAGGGCGCCAGATTGACGATGCCCTCCGGGCTCAGGCTGGTGACCCAGCCGATCGGCCGCGGCACCACCAGGCTCTTGAACGGATCGATCGGCAGCGGCAGCGCCGCCGGATCGGCGCTCGGCTCGTAGAACATGGATGTGTCGCCCTTGCTGTTGGGGATGGCGGAACGGGAGCCTAGTGAAACGGCGGGGCGGAGAAAACGGTTTCACGTGAAACATCGCGCCTCGAACGGATGGGATGGCAGTCCTTTTTACGCATAAATGTTTCACGTGAAACATCGCGGGCGCGGTCCGGAAAACGCGATTCTGCAAAACAACCCCATGCATTAAAAAATCGTCCTTGTTTTTCAATCACATGACCTTGCGCACTTAGGGTATGTGAGAGACCGGG
>JBGPEQ010000423.1:0-4280 GCA_041482855.1 Dongiaceae bacterium
ATAGATTCCAGCCAAGCCATTCGGCCCGCCATGACGGGCAATTCCGCATTGACCGGGGAGACCCTATGAGTACGACGCAGATCTCCGACGCCAGCTTCGATTCCGATGTGCTCAAGGCCACCAAGCCGGTGCTCGTCGATTTCTGGGCACCGTGGTGCGGCCCTTGCGTCCGGATGGCGCCGATCCTGGATGAGCTGGCGGCCACCTTGAAAGACAAGGTGGTCGTCGCCAAGCTCAACGTCGACGACAACCCGAAGACCTCGAAGAACTACGGTATCCGGGGCATCCCGACCTTCATGATCTTCAAGAACGGACAAGTCGCGGGCAGCCGGGTCACGGCCATGTCGAAGAACGACCTGTTCAAGTGGGTCGAATCGGTGATCTGACGCGGCCGACGCGCCCGTCGCCGGCGTGAGCCCCGCCCGCTGACCGGGCGGGGCTTTCTGTTTTCGACAGCGACGGAAACAACCCGGTCACCCGTTCTCCGCCAGCACCGTGCCGGCCAGATAGAGCGATCCGCAGATGAGCACGCGGGCCGGACGGCGCGCCTGCGCGACGATATCGAACAGCGCATCGTGTACGCTCGCGGATGAAAAGGCCGCCAGGCCGGCGCGGCGCGCGGCGTCCGCCGACTCTTCGCCGCTCAAAGTCTTGTGCTCGCCGGGAACCGCGACCGAATGGACATCGCGGGCGAGGCCGAGGAACGGTTGCAGGATTCCCAACGGGTCGTGCGTGCTGAGCGACGCGAAGATCAGATGCAGCGGCAACGCCGGCTGCTCGGCCGCCCATGCCGCGGCCACTGCGGCGGCGACGCGGCCGCCGTCGGCGTTGTGGCAGCCATCGAGCCACAGCTCCCAGCCGCCCGGCAGCAGCTCGATCAGCGGTCCGCGCCGCAGCCGCTGCATGCGCGCTGGCCATTCGACATCAGCCAGGCCGCGACGGATGGCGGCGTCATCGACGCCAAGAGAAGCAAGATAGGGCAGGCAGGCGAGGGCGGTGCCGGCGTTGTCGATCTGATGGGCGCCGATGAGCGCGGGCAGCGGCAGCCGGCGCTCGCCGGCGTCGTCGCGGAAGATCATGCGGTTGCCGTCGCGCTCTGCCTGCCATTCGCGGCCGTGGCGCGACAGCGGGCAGCCGAATGCCGCCGCGCGCGCCTCGAACACCGCCAGCGGCTCCGGCAACTGCGGTCCCACGACGGCCGGCACGCCGCGCTTCATGATGCCGGCCTTGACGCCGGCGATGGCCGTCAGCGTATGGCCGAGATGCTGCATGTGGTCGAAAGAGATCGGCGTCAACACGCAGAGGAGTGGACGGTCGATGACGTTGGTAGCGTCGAATTCGCCGCCGAGGCCGACCTCGAGCAGGAGAATATCGGCGGGCACGCGCGCGAAGGCGAGCAACGCCGCGCAGGTGGTGACCTCGAAGAAGGTGATCGGCGTCGGGCCGTTGGCGCGTTCGCATTCCTCCAGCAGCTCCAGCAGGTGCGGTTCCGCGATGAGCTTGCCGGCGAGCCGGATGCGCTCGTGAAAGCGCACCAGATGGGGCGAGGTGTAGACATGCACGCGCCGGCCGGCCGCCTCCAGCATGGCGCGCAGGTAGGCGATCACCGAGCCCTTGCCGTTGGTGCCCGCCACATGCACGACCGGCGGCACCCGGCGTTCCGGATGGTCCAAGGCGTCGAGCAGGCGGCCGACCCGATCGAGCGACAGGTCGATCAGCTTCGGATGCAGCTTCGACAGCCGCTCGAGCACGATGTCGGTGGTAACCGGCGCTAGCGGCATCGGCGGTTCCTCGACGACGCGTCCTCGATGGCGATCGGTATGGCTGGCGGTGCGAGCGCGCTACCCGGCAGCGGCTGTCGCCGGCACCGCCGCGGCATCGGCATCCGCGGAGGGCGGCCCGTTGCGCTGTGCGCCGTCGCCCATCGGCGCAGGCGGCTGGTTGCGCAGCAGCGCGACCACCCGCGCCAAGGTCGCGCGCAGCTCGGCGCGCGGCACCACCATGTCGACCATGCCGTGCTCCAACAGATACTCGGCGCGCTGGAATCCCTCCGGCAGCTTCTCGCGGATGGTATCCTCGATGACGCGCCTGCCCGCGAACCCGATGATGGCGCCCGGCTCGGAGACGGCGATATCGCCGAGCATGGCGAAGGAGGCGCTGACGCCGCCGGTGGTCGGATCGGTCAGCAGCACGATGTAGGGCAGCTCGGCCTCCTTCACGAGATCGATCGCGATGATGCTGCGCGGCATCTGCATCAGCGACAGGATGCCTTCCTGCATGCGCGCGCCGCCGGAGGCCGGAATGACCAGCAGCGCGGCCTTCTGCTCCACGGCCAGCTCCGCCGCCCGGATCAGCCCGTCGCCCACGGCCGTGCCCATGGATCCTCCCATGAACTCGAAATTGAACGCGGCGATCACCAGCGGCTGGCCGCCCAGCCGTCCGCTGGCGACGACGATGGCGTCGCCCTCGCCGGTCTTGCCCTGCGACTCCTTCAGCCGGTCGGTATAGCGCTTGAGGTCGCGGAACTTCAGGGGATCGACGGTATTTTTTGCGAGCTCGGCGCGCTCATACTGGCCCTCGTCGAACAGCAGCTCCAGCCGCCGCTTCCAGCCGACGCGGAAATGGTGGCCGCAATGCGGGCAGACCCGCAGGTTCGCCTCCAGCTCCCGGTGGAAGATCATCTGCTCGCACTTCGCGCATTTCTCCCAGAGATTATCGGGCGGACCGGGCTTGCGCGTGAGCGCCTGCAGCTTGGGACGGACGAAGTTCGTGAGCCAGTTCATGGGGTCAGGGTGCCCCGGGTGAGCCGTGCGCCGCGCACGCCGGCGGCCAGCTGCCGAACGAGCCCGAGCACCTCCTCGGCGACGCCGTTGCCGACTCTGCCGGCGGCCATATGGTCGGCGACGCGCGACACCAGCGCCGAACCGACCACGACGGCGTCGGCGACGCGGGCGACGGCCGCGGCTTGCTCCGGCGTCTTGATGCCGAAGCCGACGGCGACCGGCAATTCGGTGTGGCGTTTCAAGCGCTCGACGGCCTTCTTCACTTCGGCATCCCCAGCCGACCGCGTGCCGGTGATGCCGAGGATCGAGACATAGTAGACGAACCCGCTGGTGTTGCGCAGCACCGCCGGCAGGCGCTTGTCATCGGTGGTCGGTGTCGCCAGGCGGATGAAATTCACGCCCGCCTTCAGCGCGGGCACGCACAGCTCCTCGTCCTCTTCCGGCGGCAGGTCGACCACGATCAGACCATCGGCGCCGGCCGCTTTGAAGTCGGCGAGGAAGCGGTCGACGCCATATTGGTAGATCGGGTTGTAGTAGCCCATCAGCACGATCGGCGTGTCGCCATCGCCGGCGCGGAACCGGCGCACCAAGTCCAGCGTCTTCTTGAGCGTCATGCCGGCCTTGAGCGCGCGCAAGCTGGAAGCCTGGATCGCCGGCCCATCGGCCATCGGATCGGAAAAGGGCATGCCGATCTCGATGAGGTCGGCGCCGGCCGCCGGCAGGCCTTTGACGAGTTTCAGCGAGCTATCCGGATCGGGATCGCCGGCGGTGACGAAGGTAACGAGCCCGCCGCGCTTGGCGGCCTTCAATTCGCCGAAGCGGCGCGCGATGCGTCCGGAGTCCGGTGCGCGCTCGCCCGCACTCACAGCTTGGTCCCCAGTGCGTCGGCGACGGTGAAGATGTCCTTGTCGCCGCGACCGCAGAGATTCATGCAGATGATGTGGTTCTTCGGCAATGTCGGCGCGATCTTCGACACCTGCGCCAGCGCGTGGGACGGCTCGAGCGCGGGAATGATGCCCTCGGTGCGCGACAACAGCTGGAATGCCGCCAGCGCTTCCTTGTCGGTCGCCGACACGTACTTCACCCGCCCGATATCGTTGAGCCAGGCATGCTCCGGCCCGATGCCGGGATAGTCGAGGCCGGCGGAGATCGAGTGGGTCTCCGTGATCTGGCCATCGCCGTCCTGCAGCAGATACGTGCGATTGCCGTGCAGCACGCCGGGCCGGCCGCCGGTGATGGAGGCCGCATGTCTGCCGGTGTCGAGGCCATCGCCCGCCGCCTCCACGCCATACATGGCCACGCCGGGATCGTCGAGGAACGGATGGAACAGGCCGATGGCGTTGGAGCCGCCGCCGATGCAGGCGACGAGCGTATCGGGCAGCCGGCCGAATTGTTCTTGCATCTGCACCCGCGCTTCGCGACCGATCACGCTGTTGAAATCGCGGACCATCTGCGGATACGGATGCGGACCGGCCACCGTGCCGATGATGTAGAACG
>JBGPEQ010000424.1:0-4275 GCA_041482855.1 Dongiaceae bacterium
AAGACATCATCACCGAGCTCAGCCGATTCAGGAATCTGCTGGTTGTCGCCCGAAACTCATCGTTTACAGTCAAGGGACAAGCTGTCGATGTGAAGGAGGTGGGTCGCAAGCTTGGCGCGCGTTACTTGGTCGAAGGCAGCGTGCGGAAGGTAGGTAATCGCGTACGCATTACCGCACAGCTCCTGGAAGCGGCAACCGCCAATCATCTTTGGGCTGAGCGTTACGATCGCGATCTTGAGGATATCTTCAAGGTCCAGGACGCGTTGGTGCATGCGATTTCCGGAGTGATTCCCGGTGAACTCGATCGTTTTGCCGTGGAGGGTCTTCGTCGGAGACCACCCGACAATCTCACGGCCTATGAATGCGAACTTCGGGGACGCTGGGCGCTACATCATTGGAACGAGGGCCTTTCGATTGCCCAGGAGTGGTTCGAGAAGGCGATCAATGCCGATCCCGACTACGCCCTGGCGCACGCCGGCCTTGCTTTGGTCCATGGCTACAACATCCCGGCGCTCGGCCTATCGCCCGAGACGGCAATAGCGCGCGCCAAAGAGCATGCCCAGCGGGCTACGGTTCTGGATGATAGGAACCCGACCGTTCAGGCTTATGCGGGATTGGCGTACTTTTTCAGTTGCGAGCATCAGTTGTCGAGAACGCACACCGATCGAGCCGTTTTCCTAAACCCCAACGACTCTTTCGCGCTTGACGCCAAAGCCAACGTGCTAACGTATTCTGGAGAGTTGGAGCAGGCCCTGGTGTACTTCGCGAAATCGGAGCGCCTTGACCCCTATGCTCCCGATGACCAGCGCCTCGACTGCCTCTGTGACTGTCACTACCTGCTGCACAACTACGAAAAAGTCATTGAAATTCATGGCGTGTATCAAAACAAACCTGCATTTCTCTATCTAGTCCTCGCGTGCGCCTTGGCTCAATTGGGTCGGCATGAACAGGTAAAAGCCGCCGTCAAGGACTACGAACGGCTGCGCCCTGCAGGGCACGATGCCTTGGCTATGATGAAGTACCAGATGCGAATGTGCTGGCGGCAAGAAGATCGCGATCATTGGCTTGAGGGCTACCGCAAGGCTGGTCTCCAAAAATAGCAAGTGACTATTTCCGCATTTGGCACATTGCTGCCGTGCCCACGAGCGTGACAGGTGGTCGGCTATGAGAGCCCAACCGGACATCGCATCTTGCGACTGGATTCCGCAAATCAAACGAATGGCTCTGTAGAGAGTGGCCATCCCTACGAGTCGATCAATGGATGAGCGGGCGCGCGCAGCGCGCCCCTACGCAGACCAACTAGCGGCCGCCACCTTGTCTGAACGGGTTGGCCGGGTAGACGCCGGGAATATTCACCTCGCGGGAGAAGAATCCCAGTTCCTCCGTGGCCAGACGCACCGGATCGGCGGCGGGTTCGCCGCGACGCCGATTGGTGTTACATTGCACGCCGCCACGCGATCACGAGGACGGATGCCGAGTCACTTCCAACCGCGTCTCGACATACTGTCGGCCGCGCCGGGACGGCTGTGGCCGGAATTGATCGAAGTTCCCGGCGATTTCACTCTCTACGACGGGACCGCCATTGCCCTTCGGCTGGCCCACCGCCAATCGGTCGATTTCGATTTCTTCGGCCGGCGGCCGTTCGATCCGGATGCGCTCTATCGGCAGCTCCCCTGCCTGCGCGACGCCGAGGTGCTGCAGAAAACCGGGGACACGCTCACCTGCCTCCTGCAACGCCAAGGCCCGGTCCGCGTCTCGTTCTTTGCGCTTCCCGACTTTCCCGAGATCGGCGAGCCGGACGTCGCGCCGGACGTCGGCCTCAGGATTGCCTCGCTCATCGATCTCACGGGCACCAAGGCCGCGGTCGTTCAGGCGCGCGCCGAGGCGAAGGACTATATCGACCTGGACGCCCTGATGGCCCACGGCATCGACCTGCCGCACGCACTCGCGGCTGGACAGGCGCTCTACGGAACCGGCTTCAATCCGCAGATCACATTGAAGGCGCTGACCTACTTCGCCGACGGCACGCTGCCGAGCCTGCCGGAGGACACTCGGCATCGTCTCGTCGATGCCGTTGCCAAAGTAGACCTCGACCGGCTGCCGATCCTGGTCGTCAAACGACCGCGCGGCGGCAAGGCCGCGCCATGATGCCCCTGGCCCAAACCGCGGAGCTGGAAATGGTGGCGCGGCGCTGCGTGTGGTTTCGTGCGCCGGCCGAAGCTCTGGCCGATCCCGTGCACTTCATCGCCCATGTGCTCACCTATGGCACGCATGAGGACTTGAAGGCCCTGCGCCGGCATGTCGACGATGACGCGCTGCGCGAAGCGCTCGCCCAGGCGCCGCCGAGCATCTTCGACCCGCGGTCCTGGTCCTACTGGCACTTGATGCTGACCGGGCGCTCGCCGCCGTTGCCGAGGCGCGTTTTCGCGCCGTAGGGTCGGTCGCCGCCGCTGTAGCGAAAAAGGGGACAGGCACCTCCGCTGCGCTGCGCTTCGCTACGGAGCCAGTCCCCATTTTCGCCCCTACCGGCCGCCGCCCTGCCGGAACGGATTGGCCGGATATACGCCGAGGATCTTCACCTCGCGGGAGAAGAATCCCAGTTCCTCCATGGCCAGGCGGACCGAGCGCTGGTCGGGGTGGCCTTCGATCTCGGCGTAGAACTGCGCCACCGTGAACCAGGCGTCGACCATGTAGCTTTCGAGCTTCACGATGTTGACGCCGTTGGTGGCGAAGCCGCCGAGCGCCTTGTAGAGCGCGGCCGGCACGCTGCGCACGCGGAACACGAAGCTGGTGAGCACCGGGCCGGCGGCGGGATCGGGATCGTAGGGCTCGCGCTGCATGATCACGAAGCGCGTGGTGTTGTTGGCGTTGTCGGCGACGTCGGCGCGCAAGGAGACGAGGCCGTAGATCTGGCCGGCGAGCTCGGAGGCGATGGCCGCCTGCGTGGGGTCGCCGCGCCTGGCCACATCGGCGGCGGCACCGGCGGTATCGGCGTGCACGACCGCCTTGAGGCCGAGTTCGCGGATGAGCTTGCGGCATTGCGGCAGGGCGTGGACGTGGCTGTGCACGGTCTTGAGGCCGCCGATGGTGGCGCCCTTGGGGGCCAGCAGGTGGTGCACGACGCGCTGGAAATGCTCGCCCACGATGTGCAGGCCGGATTCCGGCATCAGGTGATGCACGTCGGCGACGCGGCCGGCGACCGAGTTGTCGATCGCGATCATCGCCTTCGCCGCGCGGCCCTCGCCGACGGCGGCGAAGGTGTCCTCGAAGGTATCGCAGGGCAGCGTCGCCATATCGGGACAGGCGGTGCGGCAGGCGAGATCGCTGTAGGCGCCGGGCTCGCCCTGAAAGGCGATGGTGGTGTTGGGATCGGTCATTTTGGGGTCAGAATGGCCCGGGCGCGCGCGAGATCGGCCGGAGTATCGACACCGAAGGGCCATGAGTCAACGAGGGCGACGTCGATGCGCATGCCGGCCTCGAGCGCGCGCAGCTGCTCCAGCCGCTCGCGCCGCTCGAGCACGCCCCGCGGCAGGGCGACGAAGCGGGCCAGAGCGGCGCGCCGAAAGGCATAGATGCCGACGTGATGGTAATGCGGCCCCTCGCCCGAGGGGATCGGCAGGCGGCTGAAATAGAGCGCGCGCGCCACCTTCGCGCTACGCGCTCCTGCCTGCGCGAAGCCGAAGCGGCTTCGCTTCGGCGAAGGCAGGTCGGCGGCCAGGCCCGCCGGAGGCTCGGGGAACGCCACGGCGGCCTTGACCATGTTGGGGTTGTCGCGCTCCTCGGCCGACCGGATCAGGGTGACGATGGTGCCGATGTCGACGGCGGCATCGGCCAGCGGCGCGAGCGCGGCACGGATGGCCGACGGATCGACGGTCGGGGCATCGCCCTGCAGGTTGATCACGGCGTCGTAGCGGCCGGCGGGATCGACCTTCTGCACCGCCTCGAAGATGCGGTCGGAGCCCGAGGGATGGTCCGGCCGCGTCAGCACGGCCTCGCCGCCGGCCGCCTTGACCGCATCGACGATGGCCGCCTCGCCGCAGGCCACGAGCACCGGGCCGATGGCGGCCTCGATCGCCCGCCGCCAGACATGCACGATCATGGGCTCGCCGTGGATATCGGCCAGCGGCTTATTGGGCAGGCGGGTCGAGGCCAGGCGGGCGGGAATGACGACGATCGGCTGGCGCGGCGTTCCGGTGCTCAAGATGCATGTTCTCCCAAGGCCTTGCGACATAATGCCGCGAAGCCAGAAGATTCACCACAGAGCACACAGAGGAC
>JBGPEQ010000425.1:0-4254 GCA_041482855.1 Dongiaceae bacterium
CGCGGCGGTACCAGTGCGCCGCCTCGACATCGTCGACGGCGACGCCGTGTCCATACTCATACATCAGGCCGACCTGGGTCTGCGCGTAGGCGCTGCCGCCATCGGCCGCCAGGCGATACCAGCGCAGCGCCTTCGCGTAGTCCCGGGCCACCCCGCGTCCGCCCTCGTAGATGTCGCCGATGCCGGCTTGGGCGTCGGCATTGCCCTGCGCCGCAGCCGCCACGTAGAACCGGAGCGCCTCGCCATAGTCCTGCGTCACCCCGCGCCCGCTGTAGTAGAGATTGCCCAGGTTGTTCTGGCCCCAGTCGAAACCCTGGTCGGCGGCCTGGCGGTACCAGGCGGCGGCCGCGGCATCGTCCCGCGCCACGCCGCGTCCGCCCTCATACAGCACGCCCAGCTGGTTCTGCGCCTCGGCGTCACCGCCGTCGGCTGCGCTGCGATACCACAGCAGCGCCTTGTCGTAGCTCTGCGGCACGCCCAGGCCCATCTCGTACATGTAGCCGAGGTCGCCCTGCGCCTGCGCGTTGCCCAGCTCGACCGCGGCCCGGTAGAGCCGCACGGCTTCCGCCAGGTCCTTGGCGACGCCCGCGCCGTCGCGATAGAGCCTGGCCAGGCGCGTCTCCGCCCAATCGTCATCCTGATCGGCGGCAGTGCGATACCATTTGGCCGCCTCGGCGTAATCGACGACCACGCCGAGGCCATTCTCGTAGAAGCGGCCGATCTCGCCTTCGGCGTAGACGTCGTCCTGCTCCGCCGCCTTGCGATACCACTCGAGCGCGGCGGCATAGTCCTGCCGCACGCCCTCGCCCCGGCTGTAGAGGAAGGCCGCCCAGGACATGCCCGTAACATCGCCCTGGCCGGCGAGCGCCTCGAACTGGCGGAAGGCTTCGGCATGGTGGCCGCGCCGGTAGGCGCCCTCGGCGGCGACCAGGTCGGGCCGCGACGGATCGATCGTCAATTCGGCGGCGGCATTGCCGGCGAACCCGACGACCAGCACCGCCGCCACAAGGATCCTATCCACCGCCCGTCGGATCATCGCCCGCAACCGCCGTGTCGACCACGGTTCTTGATCACCCCGAGGGAGCATTCTAGCACGCTCGCCGGCGGCAGTGGCAGCCCCGGCGGCGACAGCTACTTGGCGTGATAGCGGACCAGGCCGAACAGCTTGTCGACGGTCTGGCCGTCGCTCGACAGCGGCAGCAGCAGCACGTCGTAGTTCACGTACTCGCGCTTGCGCCAATGGAGCGTCTCGTGGCGCACATAGATGCGCCCCCGGATGGTGTCCTCATAGTGGCGGGCCATGGCCGCGCCGCCCGCACCCGGAATGAACTCATCGAGGAACTTGTTGGTCATCTCGCCTTCCAGCTCGGAGATGCGCGTGCCGACCAGGCGAAAGCGGAAACGCCGCGGATTGCCCGGGACGACATCGATCAGGAAGACGTTGGCCAGCAGCTGCGGGAAATCCAGCGGGTCGATGTCGGCACGCGCCGGCACCCCCTTGCCCGCGCCCTTGCGCTGCCAGTATTCGTAGAATTCCAGGAAGCCTGCATTCTCCGGCCTGTGCAGGAATTCGCGCAGTTCCGGCGTGGCTTCGACGGGCTTCATGACATCACGGTCGGCGTGACGTGCTCTCGTGGCATAGATCGGCGGTGCGGCGTTCGAAGCCTGTCACGATTCACCGCCGGTGGCCAGCGTGGCCGGTCGCATCGACGCACCGCCCTGGCCCGCTGGATGACGCCGCAGCGCTGCCCTCAATGGCGTCGCACGAATATGAAGTCGCCCCCGTCGTGGCCGGCGAAACGCACAATGCCGTACTCGGGCGTTTGTTCCGAATTGACGGTCACCGGCTCACGGACAAGCGCAAACAGCTTCTGGCCGTCCAGTACGCCAGTGTTTTCCATGAGCGCGTCAATGAAGGCGCGAGCGAATACCGAGTGGCCGCCGCCGCCGCTGTCGAGCACCGGTTCAAGGCCGCCTGACGTCAGCGCCATCCGACCCCGCTTTTCGACCATGCGTCTGACGTAGCCGGCGTCCTCCTGGGTGATCGCCAGGCCGCGCGTCAACGTCCCCGAGTAGCAGCTGTCGGCGACGATCAGCACATGCATGGCCTGCATCGCCTTGATCTCGTCGGTGATGTCGGCATTGGACACCCAGTTGGCCGGGACGTCGCCGTCGGCGTCGACCGGCAGCCAATAGCCGCGATCGGCGGCTTCATCGTAGACGCCGTGTCCAGCGTAGTAGATCAGGAGGTTGTCGCCGGCCGTCAGGCGCTTCCGCAGGGTCGATAGACTGGCGATGATCTGGCCGCGCGTCGCATTGACGAGGGTTTCGACCTCGAAATCATACTGATGCTGCAGGACATCGGCGACAGCCATAGCATCCTGAACCGCCGTTCTCAGCTGCGGCAGCGTCTTGTAGTTGTCGTTGCCGATCACGAGCGCGTGGTAACGGCCGAAGGAGATTTCGGCGTAAGCCGCCGTTGCTGCGGCGAGAGTCGCTTCCGGCGGTGATTTCGGCACGCCTGTCGCGGTCGCGGCGGTCGCTGGAGACGGATCGACCTCGATATTGGCAACATAACCGAGCGGCGCATCCGCTTTCCCTACCAGGTACCAGTTCTTGCCGGGTACCTTGCCGAGAATGGTGACACTGTCGCCGGGCGCAAGCGTCGCGGCAATCTCGGCGGCCAGCTTCGCATCGGTCCGAACGTTCAGCGGTTCGCGCACTGTGAACAGACGATCGATCGGCTCCAGATCGTCCGGTATGGCGATCGCCAACGGCCTGCCCGTTTGCTCGGATGCCGTGCCGGTGGTGGTCGCAACAACCTGCTGCGGTTGAGCCTCGGCCTGTTTGACCGTTGCTTGTTGGGCAAGTGCAGCCGCCTGATCCGTCGTCAAAGACCCTGACGCCTCCATCGCGTTGCCACGTTGAAAGGCGCGGATCGCATCACGTGTTCGCGGCCCGAACGAACCATCAACGGAACCCGCGTAGAAGCCGAGCTCACTTAGATGCTGCTGGATGACCTTGCGCTCGGAAAGGTCGAAATTCGGTTCGGAGGGTGCTATCGATACGGCGGTCTCCCCGGCACCTGCGGTCGCTGTCTCTTGAGTGAGACGGGTCCATGCTGCCTCTGCCGCTTCCTGACCTTGCCCAGCGGCCTTGTGATACCAGCTCAAAGCCTGAGGTTTGTCCTTTCCCACACCCAATCCGGATTCAATCATTGTAGCCAAAGAATATTGCGCTTCGGCATCGCCTTGCTCGGCAGCCTTCCGATACCAGTTTGCCGCTTCCGAGTAGTCTCGCGCTATGCCGTTACCGTCGTGGTAGAGATCACCGATGTTGCGTTCAGCCACTGCATTGCCTTGCGCCGCCGCCTTTCGATACCAGCTCAAGGCCGCAGCGTAGTCGCGAGCCACGCCAGTGCCATCCTCATAAAGGGCGCCGATGTTGTTCTGAGCCCACGCATTCCCTTGTTCAGCCGACTTGCGGTACCAGCGAATAGCCTCCTTGTAATCTACCGACACGCCGTGCCCAGATTCGTACATGAATCCAAGATTGTTCTGCGCATTTGCGTTTCCTTGGTCGGCGGATTTGCGATACCATTCGCGCGCGGACTTATAGTCCTCGGCGACGCCCTTACCATCCTCATACATCATTCCGAGACCGTTCTGCCCGTCTGAATTTCCCTGCTCAGCGGCCATACGGTACCAGCGCACAGCTTCCACATAGTCCAGTTTGACGCCTAGACCGCGATAATACATCTCTCCGAGGTTGTTCTGCGCATCTGGACTGCTTTGCTCAGCGGATTTACGATACCATTCGGCCGCAGTCTTGTAGTCCTGAGCGACGCCCAGACCGTACTCGTACATCCATCCGAGGTCGTTCTGCGCGACGGCATCGCCATTCTCCGCGAGTTCCGTCCATTCCCTGACCGCGAGTTCGTAGTCGCCGCGGTTGTATGCGGCCAATGCAGAATCGAGATCGGCAGCGGCAAGCCGTACGGGATTCAGCGACAAGACGGCAACGAGCAGTGCTGGAATGAGCCCCCGACCCGTCATCGACCCCTCCTTCCGTAAGCCGGAATCTGTTCTTATCGAAGGGCGCACAAAGCGTTCGTCCGTCTCACGATGAGCAATCAAGCATCCCGACGCCGTCCCACATGCATAGCCGGATTGTACCACTCCGGCTCGACGGCGACCACGGCCTGCCGGGATGCGCCGCTACCGGAGCCGTACCGCGCCGGTGAAACACCTCGCC
>JBGPEQ010000426.1:0-4249 GCA_041482855.1 Dongiaceae bacterium
AGCATAATCCCATGATCGATCGGCCGGCCCGCGTTTCGCTGTTTGACATCGTGAATTTCCCGCCTGTCCTCGCTGGGCGAGTTCTCGCCTGAATGCGACATTCCCCGTGCCGCCGCCCCGCTGGACATGGGGTGCATCGCTCGTTTCTGGCGTGACCGCCGATATCCCGCGGCAGCCTTCCTGATCCGACGGCTGAAAGCTGCCAGCCGACAGCTCAGTACATATGCTGCCCGCCGTTGATGGAGAGCGTGGATCCCGTGATGAAGCCGCCTTCGTCGGCGACCAGGAACAGCACCCCGCGGGCGATCTCCTCGGCATGGCCGAGGCGGCCGACGGGGATGCGGGCGACGATCTTCTTCAAGACCTCCTCGGGCACGGCGCGCACCATCTCGGTGTCGATATAGCCGGGCGCGATGGCGTTGACCGTGATGCCCTTGCCCGCGCCCTCCTGGGCCAGGGCCTTGGTGAAGCCGTGGATGCCCGATTTGGCCGCCGCGTAGTTCACCTGGCCGTACTGCCCGGCCTGGCCGTTGATGGAGCCGATGTTGACGATGCGGCCGAAGCTGCGCTCGCGCATCCCGTCGATGACGCAGCGGGACATGTTGAAGCAGGAGGTCAGGTTGGTGTTGATGACCTCGGCCCATTGCTGCGGCGTCATCTTGTGCATCGTGCCGTCACGGGTGATGCCCGCATTATTGACGAGCACGTCGATCGGCCCCAGCTCGGCCACGATCTTCTTCACGCCCGCCTCGCACTGGCCATAGTCGGCGACGTCGAACTTGTAGGTCGGAATGCCCGTTTCCGCGCTGAAGGCCTTGGCGGCCGCTTCATTGCCGGCAAAGCAGCCCGCCACCTTGTAGCCCGCGTTCTTCAGCGCCACGCAGATCGCCCTGCCGATGCCACGCGTGCCGCCGGTCACCACTGCAACCCGTGCCATGTGTAGTCCTCCCTATCGTGTCTTGTTCGTTCGTTCAGCGCTCGACGCAGAGGGCGATGCCCATGCCGCCGCCGATGCAGAGCGTGGCCAGCCCCTTGTGCGCATCGCGCTTCTGCATCTCGTGCAGCAGCGTGATCAGGATGCGGGCGCCCGACGCGCCGATCGGATGGCCGATGGCGATGGCGCCGCCATTGACGTTGACCTTGCCGGTGTCCCAACCGAGGTCCTTGTTGACGGCGCAGGCCTGGGCCGCGAAGGCCTCGTTGGCCTCGACCAGGTCGAGGTCCTGATGCTTCCAGCCGGCCTTCGCCAGCGCGGCGCGGCTGGCCGGGATCGGGCCGCTGCCCATGATCGCGGGATCGACGCCGGCGGTGGCCCAGGAGACGATGCGCGCCAGCGGATTCAGCCCGCGCTTCGCCGCCTCCTTGTCGGTCATCAGCACGAGGGCGGCGGCGCCGTCGTTGAGGCCGGAGGCATTGCCCGCCGTCACCGTGCCCGCCTTGTCGAAGGCCGGGCGCAGCTTGGCCAGCGACTCCACGGTGGTGCCGTGCTTCGGATACTCGTCGGCATCGACGATCACATCGCCCTTGCGGCTGGAGATCTTCACGCCGACGATCTCGTCCTTGAACCTGCCGGACTTCTGCGCGGCCTCCGCCTTCTGCTGCGAGCCGGCGGCGAACTGGTCTTGCTGCTCGCGGGTGATCTGCCACTTCTGCGCCACGTTCTCGGCCGTGGTGCCCATGTGATAGCCGTGGAAGGCGTCCCACAGCCCGTCCTTGATCATGGTGTCGACCATCTGGGCATCGCCCATCTTGGTGCCGTTGCGCAGATGCAGGCAGTGCGGCGCCTGGCTCATGCTCTCCTGGCCGCCGGCGACGACGATATCGCTGTCGCCGACCTTGATCGCCTGGAAACCGAGGGCGACCGCGCGCAGGCCGGAGCCGCAGAGCTGGTTGATGGCGTAGGCGGTCTTCTCGACGGGGATGCCGGCATTGACCGCGGCTTGGCGCGCCGGGTTCTGGCCGGAGCCGGCGGTGAGGATCTGGCCGAGGATGACTTCCGTGACCTCCTTGGCATCGACCTTGGCGCGCTTCAACGCCTCGGCGATGGCGACCTGACCGAGATAGGAGGCCGGCACGCTGCTGAGGGCGCCGTTGAAAGCGCCGACCGGCGTCCGCGCGGCGCCGACGATCACGACATCGGTCATGGGATCACTCCTCCTGCTGAATTTTCGCTGCCCTCGACAATATGCCGCCGCAAACGCGCGAAACAAGGACAGCTTCTTGCAGATCAGCCCCGCCGCCGCCAATGACCTGGATCAAGCCGCGACAGCCATGCGATCAGCGGCCGGTAGAGGCGCTCGACCGCGCCGCCGCCGACGATCATGCCGATATGGCCGGCCGCCGGCCGCAACGCTTCCGCCCGCGGCAGCGCCGATGCCAGGGCTTCGGCCGACGCCGGCGGCACGATGCGGTCCTGATCGGGAATGACGACCAGGCTCGGCAGGTCGAGCAGCGCGGGCTGCACCACCTCGCCGGCGACGCGCCATTGGCCCGCGGCCGGCGTGTTGGCGCCGTACCATCCGGCCACGCATTCGCGCGCCACCGGCGCTGCCAGCGGCACGCCGTCGTTCAGCCAATCCTCGACGGCGACGAACAGCCGGGCGCGCTGCGAGTCCGGATCAAGCGCGGCGAAGCCGGCGAACTTGCGGATCACCTGCAGCGGGTCGACGCCGGCGAAGAGCGCCTGGATGGCGTCGACCGGCAGCTCGCCGATGTTGCGCAGCAGCGGCTCGACCAGGCCCAGGCTGGCGCCGAGCAGCTTGGCCTGGGACGGCCGTTCGGCATGGAAGTCCCAGGGCGTCGCCAGGCAGACCAGCCCGGACAGGTCGCGCCGCCGCCGCAGGGCGAGGGCGACGGTCAGCAGCCCCCCCATGCAGTAGCCGAGCAGGACCACCGGCCCGCCGACCTCGGCAAGCACCCGATCCAGGGCCTGCTCCAGGCGCCCCGCGATGTAGTCGGTGAGCGAGAAGCCCCGCTCCAGATCTCCCGGCGCGCCCCAGTCGACGAGCAGCGGCCGCGTCCCGGCGGCGGCCAACGCCCGCAGCAGACTGCGGTCGGCCGTCAGGTCGAGAATATGAGCCCGATTGATCAGCGACGGGACGACGAGGATGGCTGGACCGTCCGACCCAGCGTCGGATGCGCGATAGTCGAGCAATCGAGTCGTGCCGTCCTGCCACAGGACCGGCGGCTCCGCGAGCGTGCGCCGGAACGGATGCCGGCGATAGGACTCGATCCCGGCGGCCAGCCGGTCGAAGCGCGCTCTAATCTCGCTTTCGAGCGCGGCCGCGAACGCCTCTGGCTCGACGCCTTCCAACGCCGCGTCCAGCGCCTGAATCTGCGGCCGGAACTCGGGCCTCCAGAGCGGCGAGGCGCTGCTCCAGAGCGGCCAGATGCCGCGCGAACTCAGCCACGTCATGGTGGCTATCGCGAGATGCATCGGCAGCGGCCGCGGCCCGAGCCGCGCGCTCGCCGTCCTTTCTGCCGTGCCCTGCCGCTCCATCGCCCATGCCCCCCGTAGCGAAAGGATCCAGGCCGACCAACCCCAACCACAGGCGGAGGACGTCGGCCAGCGCCGCATCCGACGCGCAGGCGGCCATCTGCTCCTCCCACAGATCGAGGTAGCGGCGCGCCAGCGCGTCCAGATCGGACGAATCGGTCATTGCGGCACTATACGGAAGCCCTGCGGCCGACGCCATATCGCGGCGCAACACGACCTGTTATGCATTGCACAAAGGGGCGATTTTCCTGTTATGCTGCGGCCGGTAACACGAGTCAGGAACAGAACCCTATGGCGGAGACCGGCGCCGACAAAGCCACCGTCGTCATCAAGAAATACGCCAATCGACGGCTCTACAACACGGCCACCAGCAGCTATGTGACGCTCGACCATCTCTGCCAGATGGTGAAGGACGGTGTCGAGTTCACGGTTTACGATGCCAAGAGCGGCGACGACATCACGCGCTCGGTCCTGACCCAGATCATCGTCGAAGAGGAAGGCAAGGGCGGCCAGAACCTGCTGCCGATCAATTTCCTGCGCCAGCTCATCAGCTTCTACGGTGACAACCTGCAGTTCCTGGTGCCCCGCTACCTCGAGCACACCATGGAGTATTTCTCCAGCAACCAGGACCAGATGCGCAACTACATGCGCGACTCCTTCGGCGGCATGTTCCCGTTCGGCCGCTTCGAGGACCTGGGCAAGCAAAACATTGCCTTCTTCGAGCGGGCGCTCAAGATGTTCGCCCCCTTCCAG
>JBGPEQ010000427.1:0-4240 GCA_041482855.1 Dongiaceae bacterium
ACCAGAAGATCTGCTGGGCGACGTTGCCCTGCGAAAGCGACGGCAGCGACTGGTAGAAGTCGAGGTCGGCGGCGCCTGGAGGGGCATACTTCCGCAACCACTCGTCCCACTTGGTCACCGCGTAGACAGCGGCCGGGCTATTCACACCGCCGCCGCGCGACACGGATGCGCCGACCGGGTTGCAGGAGCCCTTCTCCATCCGGATGCCCCATTCGTCGACCGGGCGACCGTTTGGAATGCCGACATCGGCCTCACCGGCCATGGACAGCCAGGCGTCTGTCATGCGCCAACCGAGGTCGGGGGCGCGCTTGCCGTAGTCCATGTGGCCGTAGACCTTGACGCCGTCGATCTCCTTCACGTCGTTGGTGAAGAAGTCGGCGATGTCCTCATAGGCTGACCAATTGACCGGCACGCCCAGTTCGTAGCCGTACTTGGCCTTGAACTTCTCCTTGATCTCCGGCCGGTCGAACCAGTCCTTGCGGAACCAGTAGAGGTTGGCGAACTGCTGGTCCGGAAGCTGCCAGAGCTTGCCATCCGGACCGGTGGTGAACGACTTGCCCATGAAGTCGTCAACATCCAGCATCGGATCGGTGACGTCCTTGCCCTCGCCGGCCATCCAATCGGTCAGGTTCACCGCGCTTTGCAGGCGCGAGTGGGTGCCGATCAGATCGGAGTCGTTGATATAGCCGTCGTACAGGTTCCGGTTGGTCTGCATCTGGGTCTGGACCGCCTGGACGACGTCGCCCTCGCCGAGATACTGGTGGTTCACCTTGATGCCAGTGATTTCAGTGAACGCCTTCGCCAGCACCTTGGATTCGTATTCGTGCGTCGGGATATCCTCCGACAGCACGTTGATTTCCATGCCCTTGAAGGGCTTGGCAGCGCCAATGAACCACTTCATTTCCTTCAGCTGATCTGCCTTCGACAATGTCGACGGCTGGAATTCGTTGTCGATCCACTTCTTCGCGGCAGCTTCATCTGCGAAGACTGGACCCGTCCCGAACGCCAACAGCACCGCCACCGCCGGAATCATCTTCCTAAGCGACATCGCTTTGACCTCCCTCATTGCGTGCGGCTTGATCCCAAAGCCCGCCGGAGCGCACGCACGCCCGGCCAGGCCGCGACTCACGCACGGCCGCCGCGGCCGAGCGAGAATTGGATTCGGTGACGCCGCCAAAGCGGCGACCGACGTATTCGAGAACGGGCATCATGTTGCCCCCACGCGCAGGCGGGCCGGCAGATTGCCGAACCACGCTTCGAGCGCGGCGATCGTCGCCGGCGCCAGGTGGAGCCCGAGCTTGGAGCGGCGCCACAGGACGTCAGCGGCGGTCATGGCCCATTCCTGGTCGACGAGATACTCGACCTCGCGGCCGTAGAGATCGTCGCCGAAATGCTGCCCGAGATCGTTGATGCAGTTGGCGCCGCCCAACAGGCGGTCGGCACGCGTGCCGTAGGCGCCTCCATAGCGGCGCGCCAGGTCGGCCGGCAACCAGGACCAGCGACTGCGCAATCCTGCCAGAAAGGTGTCGAAATCCGCATCCGGCATGTCGCCTCCGGGGAGCGGCGCAGCGTGAGTCCAGGCCGGGCCGCTGCGGGTAAAATGCGGCTTGAGTTTCTCCAGCGCGTGTTCGGCGAGCTTGCGATAGGTCGTGATCTTGCCGCCGAAGACCGAGAGCAGCGGCGCGCCGCCGTCGGCCTCGTCGAGCTCCAGGACATAGTCGCGGGTCACGGCCGAGGCGTTCACGGACTCGTCGTCATAGAGCGGGCGCACGCCGGCATAGGTCCAGACGACGTCGGCGGGTTTGATCTGCGGCACGAAGTGGCTGTTGATGACCTGGCAGAGATAGTCAACCTCATCGGATGAGATCTGCACATTGGCAGGATCGCCGTCGTAGGGCAGGTCGGTGGTGCCGATGAGCGTGAAGTCGCGCTCGTAGGGAATGGCGAAGACGATGCGGCGGTCGTCATTCTGCAGGATGTAGGCCTGCGGTCCGTCGAACAGCCGGCGCACGACGATATGACTGCCCTTGATCAGGCGCAGACCCTGCCGGCGCTTCAGGCCGAGGGCGCTGTCGATGAAGCCGGCGACCCAGGGACCGGCGGCGTTGACGAGGCCGCGGGCGCGCACGCTCCGGCGCTCGCGGCTGAACATGTCTTCGACCGTGGCCTCCCACAACGAGCCCGCGCGCCGGGCGCCGGTGCAGCTGGTGCGCGTGAGGATACGGGCGCCGCGCTCGCGGGCGTCCAGGGCGTTGAGCACAACCAGGCGGGCATCGTCGACCCAGCAATCGGCATAGCTGAAGCCCTTGGCGAGGATCGGGTTCAGCGGCTTGCCCGCGGCTTCCCGACGCAGATCGAGGCCGCGCGAACTCGGCAGGCGCTCGCGGCCGCCGAGATGGTCATAGAGGAACAGGCCGATGCGAATCATCCAGGCCGGCCGCAGGGCATTCTCGTGCGGCAGCACGAAAGTCAGGGGCCGGATGATGTGGGGGGCGTTGCGCAGCAAGACCTCGCGCTCGATGAGCGCTTCGCGCACCAGACGGAACTCGTAGTATTCGAGGTAGCGCAGGCCGCCATGGATGAGCTTGGTGCTGGCCGAGGAGGTGGCGCTCGCGAGATCGGCCTGCTCGACCAGCAGCACCTTGAGGCCGCGGCCGGCGGCATCGCGGGCGATGCCGGCGCCGTTGATGCCACCGCCGACGATCAAGAGATCGACGATGTCGTCGCCCGACTCGCTGACCGGCAAAAACTGACCCTCCCTGTGGCGCTCGAGGGCCTACCCACCGCACGGAAGGCGGCGTTGCCCCGGACCTCGGACGCCCGCGTATTCGCGTTGGGGGAGATTAGAACTGAAAGATTATTTTCACAAACGAAATTTTGGAGCGTGCTGCGGTGCGAAATCGAACATCAACGGCGTCCGACGGCCGGCGCCGACTGTGGAGTGTCCGGCCCGGACGCCATCGCGGCGGCGTCGGCTACATGCAGCCGGACGTCGCTTTCCTCCAGCAGTTCGCGAATGGCGGCCGGCGGCATGCGATCGGTGAAGAAGGCATCGAGATCGCGCAGATTGCCCAAGCGCACCATGGGGTTGCGCCCGAACTTGCTGTGATCGGTGACCAGGAACACCTGGCTCGAATTGGCGATGATGCATTTCGAAGCCCGCACCTCCCGGTGATCGAAATCGAGCAGCGAGCCGTCGGCATCGATGCCGCTGATGCCGATTATGCCGAAGTCGGCCTTGAACTGGCCGAGGAAATCGATGGTGGTCTCGCCGACGATGCCGCGGTCGCGGCCGCGCACGACGCCGCCGGCGACGATGACCTCGAAGCCGGCGTTCTGGCTCATGATGCTCGCCACATGCAGGTTGTTGGTGATGACGCGCAGGCCGCGGTGATTGAGGAGCGCGCGCGCGACCTCCTCGGTGGTGGTGCCGATGTTGATGAAGAGCGAGGCATCGTTGGGAACGTGGCGCGCCACCAGCTGGGCGATGCGGCGCTTCTCCTCGAGGCATTGGACCTGGCGGGTCTGGTAGGCGATGTTCTCGACGCTCGAGGGCAGGCCGGCGCCGCCGTGGTAGCGCTGCAGCATTTCGCGGTCGCAGAGCTGGTTGATGTCGCGGCGGACGGTCTGGGGCGTGACCGAGAAATGGTCGGCGAGGCTCTCGATCGACATGAAGCCGCGCTGGCGGACCAGGTCGAGAATCTGCTGCTGCCGCGAGTTCTGGGGCATGGCGGCGATAGTAGCGAGACGGCGGGGTTCGCAAAAGAACATATTCGGTCGATTGACAACGCGGATGGCCCGCGCGGATCATTCGGTTACGAAAAGAAAGACCGAAGGGGAGGATCATGGCGAAGCAGCGCTTCATCCTGGCGATCGACCAGGGGACGACCAGCACGCGCGCCATCCTGTTCGACGCCGGCGGCGAGCCGCAGGCGACGGCGCAGCAGGAGCTGCCGCAGATCTATCCGGCCGACGGCTGGGTGGAGCATGACGCCGAGGAGATCTGGCGCGCCACTGTCGCGGTGGTGAAGGCGGTGCTGGACAAGGCGCACGCGGCGGCGGCCGATATCGCGGCGGTCGGGATCACCAACCAGCGGGAGACGACGGTGGTGTGGGACCGCGCGAGCGGAAAGCCGATCCACAACGCCATCGTCTGGCAGGACCGGCGGACCGCGCCGTTCTGCCGGGAGCTGACGGCGGCGGGGCATGGAGAGGCGGTGCAGCGCAAGACGGGGTTGCT
>JBGPEQ010000428.1:0-4239 GCA_041482855.1 Dongiaceae bacterium
ATCACCTGGCTCTACTTGGAGGGCGTGCACCCGGAACGCATCCGCGAGCAGTCGGGCCACAAGGATCTCCAGACCCTCTTTGACTACATCCGGCCGTTCAAGCGATCATCCTCGAGCCCGCTGGCTGAAACGCGATGGGTAAGATGATCCCTGGCATCGACTACGACCGCACCGCCATCTAAGTTCGCCTTGGAGCGACGATAACCTATCCGACCAGAGGCCAACCGCTGCCGATCAGAAAGGTCCAACATGGCTATGAATCGGATCGTAATTGATACGGATGGGATATCTCTAAGGCGTCTCTTCTTGGCGGATGTCGCGCGGCTGCCCAACTACGCACAGAAGGTCAGCATCTACTACACCGAGGGTAAGGGCGATCCGATCTGGCGGGGATCCGACGATTCTTCGCTGTGCGGCATCACATTCCGAGCCTGCGTGTGGGAACTGAGCAAAAATCTCGATGGCTTCGTTGGTATCGACCTCAAGTGCTGCCTGGCGAGCAGCGTGCAGTCGTCACTAGTTGCAGATCGAAGGGGCATCGTATCGACAGTCGATATGGAGGGTTTCAAGTCCATCGTCTTCAGAACGCTGGCCCATGAGTATTTTCATGTGGTCAAGGCCTGGCAGGGGGGCGGCACCCCCAAATCAGGCGCCGGCATGCCGCAGGCCTATGTCGATGAATTACAGCGGGCGGCGCGGCAAGCCATACTCCAAAATCCGCTGCTATGGTTCGACCAATCTAAGCTAGCGCTGGTAGCTTACTATAATCACGCGGAAGAATCGGCTGCCAAACAAATCGCGGAAGGGGCACGGAAGAATTTTGCTACTGAACTCCGGCGGGGGGCGTGGGATTCACTGTTCCCAATTGCCGAGATGCAGCGCATGGTTCGCGAATGGCAAGCTGGCGCGCGGTGATCCAAGCAGCTGCGCGCGCCACCGTCGCCTTGCCGAGATTGAGTAGCCGAACCGCTTCGTCATCAGCAGGGCGCCCCGACACGCCCGCCTGATTGCCTCGATCACTGTGTAGCATTGGGCACTGCGAAACCCGTCACCGACACCCTCGGGTTCTCCGGATAGATCATGTTCGGCACCTCGCTCGGCCGCATCTCCGGACAGCGCAGACAGCGCCAGCCATGCGTTTTCGCAGCGCGAACTGTGCGCGGCTGCTACCCATGCGTTACCCGCGCAGAAGGTTTCCGAATTTTTCTGTTATAATACAATATGATAGATGGTGGGCGCGACTGGGATTGAACCAGTGACCCCTGCCGTGTGAAAGCAGTGCTCTCCCGCTGAGCTACGCGCCCATCTTCGGCCCTGCGACCGCAGGGCTGCCTGGGATGGCGGCAGTCATTAGGACAGGCCGTCCGCCTCTGTCAACCTGCCGGCGAGCCACGGGATGATCTCGTCGAAGCGTTCGATGATCGCGTCGGCGCCCAGCTCCTCCACGGGCGTTCGGGTGTAGCCGTAGCGCACGACCACGGACGGCACGCCGGCGGCGCGGGCGACGGCGACGTCGTTGGCGCTGTCGCCGATCATGACGGCGCTCGCGGCGACCGCGCCCAGCAGATCGAGGGTGCCCAGGAGATGGCCGGGATCGGGCTTGCGCACCGGCAGGCTGTCGCCGCCGGTGACGGCGCCGAAGAACCGGGCCAGGCCGAGCAGCTCCAGAATCTCCACGGTCGGGCCGTACGGCTTGTTGGTGCAGACGGCGAGCAGGCAGCCTTGCTCTTGGAGCGCGGCGAGCGTGTCGTGTACGCCCGGAAAGGCCCGGGTCAGCGCATGCCGGCCGGCGGAATAGTGCAGGAGGAAGCGCTGCACAATCCCCGGCAGCGCCGCCGGCTCGACCGCCTCGCCGGTGTCGGCGAAGCCGCGCTCGACCAGCCTGGCGGCACCATCGCCGACCATGGCGCGGATGCCGTCGAGCGCCACCGGCGCACGGCCCTGCTCCGCCAGCACGGCGTTGAGCGAGCGATGGAGGTCGGGCGCGCTGTCGATCAGCGTGCCGTCGAGGTCGAAGATCAGGACGTTGCGGACGCGAGCCATGGCTGCCGCTAGACTATTGCGGTTGACCCGGCCGCGCCATAGTTCCGCCACGCCGATCTGTTCTCTTGGACGGCCGGGGGCGCTATGGCAGGCTGCGGCGTGATTCGTTCTCTTCCGGTCGATCCAACCTTGAGCTCGCATGATGGCTGAAAATCGCATCGCCGCCGTCGTCCTTGCCGCCGGCAAGGGCGCGCGCATGAAGACCGACCTGCCGAAAGTGCTGCACAAGCTGGCCGGGCGGCCGATGATCGCCCATGTGCTTGCCAATCTGGCGCCGCTCGGCTGCGAACGGGTCGTGGTCGTGATCGGGCCGGGCATGGAGGGCGTCGCCGCCGCGGTGGCGCTCCATGCGACCGCGCTCCAGGAGGAGCCGCTGGGCACCGGCCATGCCGTACTGGCGGCGCGCGCCGCGCTGCAAGGCTTCGCGGGCGATGTCCTCGTCGTGTATGGCGACTGCCCGTTCATTTCGAGCGCGACGATCGGAAAACTGATCGCGCGCCGCCGGGCGGCGGACCATCCGGCCGTGGTCGTGCTGGGCATGCGGCCCGCCGATCCCGCGCAATATGGCCGGCTCATCGTCGGCGATAACGGCATGCTCGAAGCCATCGTCGAATTCCGTGACGCCAGCGCCGAGCAGCGCGCCATCACGCTCTGCAACTCCGGCGTCATGGCCATCGACGGCAAGCGCCTGTTCGCCATGCTCGACCGCGTTGGCAACGCCAATGCCAAAGGCGAATACTATCTGACTGATATCGTCGCCATCGCGCGCGCGGACGGCGCCGCCTGCGCCGTCGTGGAGGCGCCGGCCGACGAGCTGATCGGCATCAACAGCCGCGCCGAGCTGGCGGCCGCCGAGGCGATCCTGCAGGACCGTCTGCGCGCGCAGGCGATGGAGGACGGCGCCACGCTGACCGATCCGCAGACCGTGTTCCTCTCCTTCGACACCCGGCTCGGTCGTGACGTCATGGTCGGACCCAACGTCGTCTTCGGCCCCGGCGTCGAGGTGGCCGACGGCGCGGAGATCAAGGCGTTCTGCCATCTCGAAGGCGCCAAGATCGCCGCCGGCGCCGCCATCGGCCCGTTCGCGCGGCTGCGGCCCGGCACGGTCGTCGGCGAGCGCGCGCGCATCGGCAACTTCGTCGAGGTCAAGAACGCGAACCTCGGCCCGGGCGCCAAGGCCAATCACCTGACCTATCTGGGCGACGTCGTCGTCGGCGCCGGCGCCAATGTGGGGGCCGGCACCATCACCGCCAACTATGACGGCTTCAACAAGCACAAGACCGAGATCGGCGCCGACGCCTCCATCGGCTCCAACAGCGTGCTCGTGGCGCCGGTGAAGGTGGGGCGCGGCGCCATCGTCGGCGCCGGCAGCGTCATCACCCAGAGCGTCTCCGCCGACGCGCTGGCGCTCGGCCGCGGCCGCCAGACCGAGAAGCCCGGCTGGGCCGCCAAGTTCCGGGAGTCCAAGGGCGCCCTCGGCAAAGGCACGGTGGTCCGCCACGGCGACAAGGCCTTCCGCGTCACCATCACGCGCCCCGACGGCACCGTCCTGCCGACGGGTCCGGCGACGGTGCGCATCGCGCCCGCGAAGCGCGCGCCCGAATCCGCTCCGGCGCCGGCAGAGGCGCGCCCTTCCGCACAGGCCGCGAATGGGACAGCGTCCAAGCCCGGCAAGCCGGCGATAAAATCCAAGGCCGAGGTAAAGGCGAAGAAACCCGCAGGGAGCAAGAAGTCGGCGCCTGCTCCCAGCAAGGGCCGGCGGTAGGAAGGAGCCATCTGATGTGCGGGATCCTCGGCATCATCGGCAAGGCGGCGGTGGCGCCGCTGCTGCTCGACGGGCTGAAGCGCCTCGAATATCGCGGCTATGACTCGGCGGGCATCGCCACGCTCACCAACGGCCACATCGCGCGCCGGCGCGCCGAGGGCAAGCTCGGCAACCTCGAGGCGCTCCTGGCGCGCGAACCGCTGGCCGGCACCATCGGCATCGGCCACACGCGCTGGGCCACCCACGGCAAGGTGACGGACGCCAACGCGCACCCGCATGTGGACTGCACGGGCGGCGTCGTCGTCATCCACAACGGCATCGTGGAGAACCACCAGGAGCTGAAGCAGCGGCTGGCCGCCGCCGGGCACGCGTTCGCCTCGGAGACGGACACGGAGGTCATCCCGCACCTGCTGGAGCAGTACCTGAAGGGC
>JBGPEQ010000429.1:0-4232 GCA_041482855.1 Dongiaceae bacterium
CAACAACGACGCGAGCCAGCATCCGATTCCATCGCCGGTGCATCGGTGAGATCGGACTCTGGGCGCGCTCCCGCGCGCAGCCCCTCCCCCAACCCCCTCCCGCAAGGGGAGAGGGAGTTCTTCTTTAGCGTTCCACCAAGATGTGTGCGTCCCCTAGCGCGAAAGCGGGGGTCCAGGGCGAGCGATTGAGCAGTTGCCCTGGATTCCCGCTTTCGCGGGAATGACAATGTAGATGTGTGTCCAAACATGCGAACCCTGCTTAGAAACTCTCTTACGCCGGCGCGAACGCCGGATGCACGATCTTGCCGTCGCGCGTCAGCGCCGTCGCCTTGACGATCTCGTCGTCCCAGTTGATCTTCAGCGCCTTGGTCTCCTTGTCGACGAGCGGCGTCAGGAACGCCAGCAGATTGCGGGCGTAGAGCGCGCTCGCATCGACGGCGATGCGGCTGGGTATGTTGAGCAGGCCGACGATGGTGACGCCGTTCTTGACGACGATCTTGCCGGGCTCGGAGAGCGGGCAGTTGCCGCCCTGCTCGACCGCGAGATCGACGACGACCGCGCCGGGCTTCATGCTCTTGACCATCTCCTCGCTCACCAGCACCGGCGCCGGCCGTCCCGGGATGAGGGCGGTGGTGATGACGATGTCCTGCTTCTTGATGGTCTCGGCGGTGAGCGCCGCCTGCTTGGCCTTGTAGGCGTCGCTCATCTCCTTGGCGTAGCCGCCGGCGGTTTCCGCCTGCTTGAATTCCTCGTCCTCAACGGCCACGAAGGTGGCGCCGAGACTCTGCACCTGCTCCTTGGCAGCCGGCCGCACGTCGGTCGCCGAGACGATGGCGCCGAGGCGGCGCGCCGTCGCGATCGCCTGCAGGCCGGCGACGCCCGCACCCATCACCATGACGCGCGCCGCCGCCACCGTGCCGGCGGCCGTCATCATCATCGGGAAGGCGCGGCCGAAGACGGCGGCCGCCTCGATGACCGCGCGATAGCCGGCGAGGTTGGCCTGGGAGGACAGCACATCCATGGTCTGCGCGCGCGTGATGCGCGGCAGGAATTCCATGGCGAAGGCGTCGACGCCCTGGGCCGCGTAGGCAGCCACCTGCTCCTTCGCCGCATAGGGGGCGAGGATGCCGATCAGCATGGCGCCCGACCTCATGAGCGCCAACTCGTCCGGGCCGCCTTCGGCCGCGGTCAGCGGGCGCTGCACCTTCAGCACGACATCGGCATCCCGCAGGCATTCCGCCTCGTCGACCGCGATGCGGGCGCCGGCGGCGGCATAGGCCCCGTCGGGAACGGCCGAACTCGTGCCGGCGCCGGTCTCGATCATGACTTCGGCGCCGAGCGCCACCAGCTTCTTCACGGTGTCCGCCGATACCGCCACGCGCGCCTCGTTCGGCCGGCGTTCCTTGGGTATGCCGATTCTCATGAATGATGCGGTTCCACTTGCCCCCAGCTTGGCGGGCGCCACAATGCCGGACAGACCCGGAAAGCTCAAGTGCGGCAATTTCCGATGGAGGGGCGGCGCTCTCGTCAGCTATTCTCTTTCCTGTGTCGACAGAGCCTGCGACGACGGCAACCGCACTCGGCGGCCGCCCGCTCGACCTGAACGCCTTCGCCCACGTCAAAGCGGAGCGGCTCCGGCGCCTATTGCGGCATTGGCTCGAGTGCCGCGGCGGAGCCGTCGCACCCAAGCGCTCGGCCATCGATCCGACGGCGATCGGCCCGATCCTCTCCAGCGTCTGGCTGTGCGACTACGAGCCGGCCGACCGTCGCTTTCGCATGCGGCTGGCGGGCGAGGAGATCAACCGGCTCTACGGCCGCAACGTCACGCAATGCTATTTCGAAGAGATCATCGCGCCGGCCCTGCTCTCCGACGTCATGCAGCGATATCGGCGCGTCGTCGAGCAGCCGGCGATCATGCATTGCGGCGGACATATCTATCTGGCGTCCAACCGGTCGGAGGTCGGCGAGCGTCTCGTGCTGCCACTCGCGGACGACAGCGGCGCGATCAGGCATGTGATCGGCGCCTCCGTCTATCGCATGGAACTGAAGGCCGGCGAGGGACCGATCACACGCGAATCGATGATAAACACGTTCACGGCGCTGGCGACGACCGCGCCCGAGCAGCCGCCGACATGATGGGCCGCTGATGGGATGGCTCGGCAATCTTCGGCGTCGGCGCGCCGCCAAGGCCTATGTGTTCAAGCTGGGGCCCTGGTTGCGCCGCGCCTACGGCGCCTCGCGGACCTACACGGCGGCCCAGATCGAGCGCGGCGCCCGTGAGCTGAATCTCAACCCGCGCTTCATCGTCTTCGGTCACGCCGTGTTTCTCGACCCGGCGGACTTCGCATCGATCCACGGCGAGCTGCCGAACCCGGTGACGATCGAGGAAGCAAGAGCCGCTTTACGGCGCGACCTCGGCGGCCCCCCGCAGTTCGACCCCGCCGCTGACAGAATCGGAGTCGATGAGGGGCTGCAGGCCTGGGGCCTGCGGGAGATCTCGGACGACGGGAGCAGCCACTACGCAGCCACCGACGGCGGCCACGGCGGCGGAGAGGGTGGCGGACACGGCGGTCATTGAGTCCCGCCGCGCAGGCCAAGCAGGAGCATCACCTCGCGAGGCGGGCAATCGCGCGCGCCAGCAACTGGAACTCCGGCTTCCTGGCCGTGCCCCTGCGCCAGACGAGGGCGATGTCGCGCGATGGCGCATCGGCTGCGATGGGGCGGGTAACGAGGTCGGTGCCTTTGAGGATGCCGGCGTCGATGGCGAGCTGCGGCAGGAGGGTGACGCCGAGGCCATTGTCGACCATCTGCACGAGCGTATGCAGGCTGGTCGCTTCGAATGCGTCGGCGTGCGGTTTGTCGCCGACGCGGCAGGCCGACAGCGCATGGTCGCGCAGGCAGTGGCCGTCCTGCAGAAGCAGCAGCGTCTCCGCGGCGATTGCCGGCGGCGTCACGCGTTTCGTTCGGGCCAGCGGATGGTCGCGACGAAGCGCGAGGCTGAAACGATCGTCGAACAGCTGGGCGACCTCGGCGTTGCCGACCGAGTAGGGCAGCGCCAGCAGGACCGCGTCGAGCCGGCCGGCATGGAGCTGCTCTAGCAGCGGATCGGTCTGGTCTTCGCGCAGATAGAGTTTCAGCTTCGGCCAGGACTCGCGCAGCGCCGGCAGGATACGCGGCAGCAGGAACGGGCCGATGGTCGGGATGACGCCGAGCCGCACCGTGCCGGTGAGCGGCGCCCGCTCGCCCTGGGCGGCCAGCACCAGTTCCTGCGCCTCGTCGAGCAGCCGGCGGGCGCGCTCGACCGTCGCCTCGCCCAGCGGCGTGAAGGCGACGCGCCGGCTGGTGCGATCGACCAGGGGCGCCTGCAGGACGTCCTCCAGCTCCTTGAGGTTAGCCGACAGGGTGGACTGGGTGACGAAACAGGCCTTCGCCGCCTTGCCGAAATGGCGGTTGTCCGCCAGCGCGACGAGGTGCCGGAGCTGTTTCAGGGTGGGCAGGGCTTCCATCGTTTTCATCGATCAATTCAACCTGAATTATCAATTTGAACGATTATAAACTGGGAACTATCTCTCTGGAAGTCAAGCCGTAACCCCAAGGAGTGACGACATCATGCTGACGATTGGCGACAAGTTTCCGAGCTTCGACCTCAAGGCGGTGGTCTCGACCGACCCCAGGAAAGCCTTCACCGAGATCAGCGACAAGTCCGACGAGGGCAAGTGGAAGATCGTCTTCTTCTGGCCGAAGGATTTCACCTTCGTCTGCCCGACGGAGATCGCGGCCTTCGGCAAGCTGAACGGCGAGTTCAACGACCGCGATGCCGTGGTCTACGGCGCCTCCACCGACAGCGAGTTCGTGCACCTGGCCTGGCGGCAGAACCATGCCGACCTGAAGCACCTGCCGTTCGCCATGCTGGCGGACATCAAGCGCGAGCTGTCGGGCGCGCTCGGCATCCTCGACAAGCGGGAGGGCGTCGCCCTGCGCGCGACCTTCATCGTCGATCCCGAGGGCGTCATCCGCTTCGTGTCGGTGAACGACCTCAGCGTCGGCCGCAACCCGCAGGAGGTCCTCCGCGTGCTCGACGCACTCCAGACCGACGAACTCTGCCCCTGCAACTGGCAGAAGGGCGATGACGTCCTGAAGGCCGCCTAAGCAACTGCAACTGCGTTGGTGGGGCGGGTGAGGAGCCCGCCCCTCCACGCCCTGGAGGACCCATCATGTCGATCGAATCCCTG
>JBGPEQ010000430.1:0-4224 GCA_041482855.1 Dongiaceae bacterium
CGCGAAGCCCACCAGTTGATGGCCAGATTGCCTGACCGTGCGAACATCCTGGATATCGGCTGTGGATCGGGAAAGCCCCTCACCGTCTCACTCGCCCACCGTTTCAACGTCACCGGTATCGACATATCGGCGGAGCAAATCCGGCTCGCTCGCTCGATAAATCCAACCGTCGATTTCATCGAAGCCGACATCATGTCGATTGAATTCGAACGAGCAAGCTTCGATGCGGTCGTGTCCCTCTACACGATCTTTCACATACCTCGCGAGGAGCATGAGGAGTTTTTTTGGCGCATTGGGCACTGGTTGATACCGACGGGGTATCTGCTGGCATCCGTCGCGACCCATGAGGAGGCGCCGTACTTGGAAGACAATTTCTTCGGCGTGCGGATGTATTGGAGCAGTTGGGGTCTGGACTACTATCGAGACATGCTCGCTCGCGTTGGGTTCGACGTCCTGTCAGTGACGACCACGGGACATGGGTATGGCACAAGCCAAGCGGCGGAAGCCGAGACTCACCCCTTGATCTTCGCGCAGCGGAAGAATGGCACCTAGACTGGCGCCGATGCGGTACAAAGTCCGACTCGCATTCATCTGTGTTCATCCCCGTTCATCTGTGGTTTCAATTCCGGGATGATCGGCATTTCCGCCCCCGGCTGGCTCATGCTGGTGAGCCTCGCGCTGCTCATCCTGGGCGGCCTCTGGCGCGCGCGCCGCTGGCTCGTCGGGCAGGCCGCGCCGCTGGACTGGCTGGGGATGTTCAAGCTGCCGCAGCGCTATCTGGTCGACGTGCATCACGTCGTCGCGCGCGACCGCTATGCGGCCAAGATGCACATGCTGGCCGCGGGCGGATTCGTCGGCGCCGTGCTGCTGATCCTGCTCGTCCACGTCGTGGGCATCGCGAGTGAATGGCTCGCCGGCCTGCTGCTGGTCGCCTGCGTCATCATGGCGCTCGGCGCGTTCATGGTGGCCATGCGGCGCTGGGAAGCCGCGGCGACCCGGCTCTCGCGCGGCGCCTTCGAGCGCCTGCCCTACGCCCTCTTCGCCTTTGCCTTCTTCTTCGCCCTCGCGAGCGCGCCCCCGGCGGGCTTTGGGCATCCGATCGACTGGCAGGAGATCGGCGGCTTCGTCTTACTGGTGATCGGCGCCTGGGGCTGCTGGGAGCTGTTCGCCGGCATGAACGTCGGCCCCATGCGCCACGCCTTCGCCGGCGCCCTCCACCTCGCCTTCCACCCGCGCGCCGCCCGCTTCGCCAAAGGCGCGCGCGAATCCGCGCTGCGGCCGCTGGCGCTCGACGCCCCCAAGCTCGGCAGCGAGTCGCCCGGCGACTTCAGCTGGAACCAGCTGCTGTCGTTCGACGCCTGCGTGCAGTGCGGCCGCTGCGAGGCCGCCTGCCCCGCCTTCGCTGCCGAGCAGCCGCTCAATCCGAAGAAGCTGATCCAGGACCTGGCCAACGCGCTCGGCCCAGGAACCGATTCCGGCTACTCCGGTAACCCCCATCCTGGCCGCGCGGTCGGCCAAGCGCGCGGCGGCCCCGCGCTGGCCCTCGTCGGCTCCGTCGCCATGATCCATCCGGATACGCTGTGGTCCTGCACGACCTGCCGCGCCTGCGTCTACGAGTGCCCGATGATGATCGAGCATGTCGACGCCGTCATCGATCTGCGCCGCTTCCAGACGCTGGAGCTGGGGGCGACGCCCGGCAAGGCCGCCGACGCGCTCGCCGAGTTGCGCGAAGCCGACAATCCCGGCGGCCGGCCGCTCGCCGCCCGGCTCGACTGGGCCGCCGATCTCGCGCTCTCCGTCCTGGCGCAGAAGCGCGAAGCCGACGTGCTGCTGTGGCTCGGCGACGGCGCCTTCGAGCTGCGCAATCAGCGCACGCTGCGCGCGCTCGTCAAACTGTTGCGCAAGGCGGGGATCGACTTCGCCGTGCTCGGCGAGGAGGAGCTCGACTGCGGCGACCTCGCGCGCCGCCTCGGCGACGAGGCCACCTTCCAGGATCTCGCCCGTCGCAACATCGCCACGCTGGCCCCGTACCGCTTCGCGCGCATCGTCACGGCCGATCCGCACGCTTTCCATTCCCTCAAGAACGAGTATCCCGCCTTCGGCGGACGCTATGAGGTCGTCCACCACACCACCTTCCTCGCGAGCTTGATCGGGGATCGGCGGCTCGCGATCGCCGGCCCGCTCGGCGGCCGCGTCACCTATCACGATCCCTGCTATCTCGGCCGCTACAACGGCGAAATCGAGAGTCCGCGCGCCATTCTCGACGCGCTCGGCGTCGAGTACGTGGAGATGGAGCGCTACGGCCTGCGCTCGAGCTGTTGCGGCGGCGGCGGCGGCGCGGCGCTCACGGACGTGCCGGGCAAGCGCCGCATCCCCGATATCCGCATGGATCACGCGCGCGCCACCGGCGCCGCCACCGTCGCCGTCGCCTGCCCCAACTGCGCCGTCATGCTCGAAGGCGTCGTCGGCCAGCGCCCCGCCGTGGCCGATATCGCCGAGCTATTGCTCTCGGCCGTCGAGGGCCATGCATGACCATCCGCCGCGACCCCCGCGCCGAACTGGAGCGCCGCCGCAAGCGCGAAGCCCCGACGCAAGCCGCGCCCGAACCGCCGCCGTCTCGCCTCCGCCGCGACCCGCGCGCTGAGCGCACCCAACGCCGCCTCGGCAGCGAAGCCGCGCGCCCTCCCCAACCCTCCTCCGCGCAGCGGGGGAGGGAGGCGAGCGCCATCGAGCGAGTGGGGGCATCGGGGCCGGGACTGTTACCCGCCACACGCATCATCGACGCGCCCGCCTGCCTCATACTCGCCGTCCCCGATCTTGAGGATGGCCGCCTCACCGTCCACGACCGCGATCTTCTGGGCGCGGCGCGTCAGCTGGCCGACGCCCTTGACGGCGCCGTCGTCGCCCTTGCTTGCCTTGCGCCCACAGCACCGGCGGAGGATTTCGGCGCCGCCGGCGTCGATCGCCTGCTGCGCGCGACCGACTCCGCCTTCTCCGGCTACGCACCCGAAGCGAAAACCGCGGCCGCCCTGGCGGCGATCGAGCGGCTGAAGCCGCGCCACGTCCTGCTGCCGGATTCCGCGCTTGGCGGCGGCGACCTGGCGCGCCGGCTCGCAGTCCGGTTGGGTGTGCGCCTGGCCGCCAACGCCCAGCGCTTGGCCACCACCGAGATCATCTGCCGCGGTGATGGCGGCCGCAGCGACATCCTGCGTGCGCCGCCGCTCGTCATCGCCCTCGCGCCTGAAGCCGCCGACCCCGTGAGCGGGACGCGCCACGAGGCGCGCGCGCTCGATCCCATCGCCATCAAAGCCGCGCCGCGGCTCGTCGATGACGGTCTCGCGGCCGTCGATCCCAACGCCGTGCCGCTGAAGGAGGCCGAGTTCATCGTCAGCGCCGGCAACGGCGTCACCGACTGGGACGCGTTCCACGCGGTCGCCGACGCGCTCGGTGGCGCCGAGGGCGGCAGCCGCGTCGTCTGCGATGCCGGCCTGCTGCCGCGCGGGCGCCAGGTCGGCGCCTCCGGCACCCTGGTGGAGCCGCGCTGCTATCTCGCCTTCGGCATCGCCGGCGCGCCCCAGCACCTGCAGGGCATCGCGCGCTGCCAGCGCGTCATCGCCGTCAACACCGACCTGCACGCCGACATGGTGAAACGCGCCGATCTCGCGATCATCGCCGATGCCCAAGCCGTGATGCCTGCCCTCGCCCGCCTCGCCCGGGAGAAGCGCGGATGACGCTCGCCATTGCCGTGCTGGTTTCCGTCGGCCGCCACCCCGCTTCCGGCCGCGCCCGCCGCGCCGATCGCGACGCCCGCGCCCTCGAACTCGCGCTCCGCCTCTCTCCCTCCGCGCGGCTGCACGTCATCCACGCCGGCGACCCAGTGGAAGCGGCCTTGCGCGACTATCTCGGCATGGGAATCGAATCCCTGACGGTGCTGGATCTTCCTCCCGACTCCGATCCAATCCCGGCGCTGGTCGAGCACCTGAAGAATCTGCGCCCGCAACTCGTTCTGGCCGGCACCGCCGCCGAGGCCGGCGAATGCAGCGGTGTCCTTCCCTACGCACTCGCCGCGACGCTCGATGCCGCCATCGCCGCCGATATCGCGGACATCGCGCTCGCCGGCGATCGTCTCGACCTGATGCAGGCCCTGCCGCGCGGCCGCCGGCGCCGGCTGTGCGCAACGCTGCCGGCCGTCGTGACGGTCGGCACCGCGGCGCCGTCGCCGCG
>JBGPEQ010000431.1:0-4221 GCA_041482855.1 Dongiaceae bacterium
GACTTCCTGCTGGATACCGATACCGGCGAGGTCTATCTGGGCGAGCTCAACCCGCGCGTCAGCGGCGCCAGCCCGCCGACCCATCTGATCACCTCGACCTATGGCGGCGTGCCGCTCTTCCTCTTCCACCTGCTGGAGTTCATGGATGTCGACTACGAGGTCGATAGCGAGGCGATCCAGCAGCGCTGGACCGAGTTCGACGACTGGAGCCAGCTGATCCTGAAGCACCCGGGCGACGATGTGGAGCTGATCAGCAAGGCGCCGGCCTCCGGCATCTGGCGGATGGCCGAGGACGGCAGCATCAAGTTCGTGCGTCGCACCCTCGATTGGACCAACGTCACCGGCGAGAACGAGGCCTTCTACCTGCGGGTCTACACCGGCGGCGATTACCGCTACCACGGCGCCGATATGGGCATACTCGTCGCCCGCGGCCGCATGCAGAGCGACGACCGCCAGCTCTACGACCGCGCCAAGAAGTGGGCGGCCGGCATCAACGCTCAGTTCCAGTGCGTCCCGCTGCCGCCGGAAATGCCAGTCCACCCTCCTGAAGCGGATTCGGTGAACAAAATGTACTGAGGCGCTTTACGCAGAAATGTTTCACGTGAAACATCGCGCCGGCGGACGGCGCTGCGCGGCCTGGGACGAGAGTCCTTTTACGCATAGATGTTTCACGTGAAACATCGACGCGCGGGGCCGGAAAACACGAATCTGCAAAACAACCCCATGCATTAAAAAATAGACGTTGTTTTTCAATGAGATGACATGTGCCGGATTCGGCACATCAGAGACCGGTCTGAGACCGCCAGAGACCGCTTTTGGACGCGAACGGGCGCGCCAGCGTTCACGCGCGATCGGACGGTCCTCGGACGCCGGATAGCCGTGCCGGGCGCTCAGCCGATCATCCGAGGCCGCGTCGGGATCGGCGCGAGGTTGCTGGGGGCCTGGTCGCGGCGCGGCTGGGCGATGGGGCCGAGGGAGTTGAGGAAGCCCGCATCGAAGCGGGCGCGGTCGTAGACCGGGAAGTCGACGGGACGGTCGCGGAAGCTCTTGAGCATCTGGCCGAGGCCGCGGATCCCGTTCCGCCGCGGTCGCGCCGCTCATACATCGAGCCGTTGACGAGCCAGACGCGTTGCCGCGCCGCCATCTCCTGGAACGCTTCCTCGGCAGCGCCGGGCAGCGGCTGGGCCTGCTGCAGCAGCGGGCCGTAGCAGGCCAGCTCGCTGCCGTGATCACGCGCACGGCGGAAACGTGCCAAGAGCAGCCATTCCCACGGAGTAGTCGCATGGCCAGACGCAAGCCCCGCACTGCCTACTGCCGTAGCGAGTCGAGCAATTGGCGGGCACTGGGGTCGTTAGGGGCAAGCCGGACGAGTTCTTCCGCATATGACCTGGCGCCCGCGGAGTCGCCTGCGTCCCGGGAGATGGTTGCCAATGCAGCGAGAATTTCGAGATTGGCGGGCTGCCGGGCATGGGCCTGCCGCAGGACGGAAAGGGCCTCTGCCGTGCTTCCTGTGCTGTTGAGCGCGACCCCGTAGACATAGGCATAGCGGCCGTTGGACGCATCGAGTTCCGAAGCGCGCCGCAATACCGGCAAGGCCTCCGCGAGCCGCTGCGTGCGCACCAGCAGCAGGCCGAGCGCTTGATGCACCGCCGCGTTGTCCGGCTCGATCAGCAAGGCCTCCCGGAGCAGCTGCTCGCCCTCGCCCTCGCGCCGCAGCACGCGATAGAGGTCCGCCAGATTGACCATCGCCGGCACGAACCTGGGATCCAGCCGTAGGGCGGTCCGGTAGGCGGCTTCGGCCTCCGCCGGCTGGCGACGGTCGGCATAGAAGGATCCCAAAGTGACGTGCGCCTCCGGCCTATCGGCCGACGCCAGCTGCGCGTCGATGAACTCCGCATTGGCGTTGTCGAGGGCAGTCTTCTGCTCCGCCGTCAGCATGTCCGCGGGAACCGGTGCAAGGATTCGGGCCGCCGCGATCCGGACGGCGCGCACGGGATCGGTCAAGAGCGGCCCCGCCACTTGCAGCCGCTCGGTCGGCGTGAACGGCTCGAGCGCTTCCACGGCAGCAGCTCGAACAACGGCATCCCTGTCCTCCAGGCCCGACAAATAGGCCTTGATCATCTCCGGCGTGACGGCGGCCGTGAATTGCGGCAGAAGCGACAGGGCAGTGGCCCGGACGATGTTCGGCTTGGTCGCGTCGACGGCCAGCGCGGCGAGCGAGCGGTCGGCTCCTGGCAGTCCTCTTCGTCCAGCGTCCAGAACCAGCCCGTAGTGCGGCGATTCCATCCGAGGGTTCGACCCGTACCATGCTGCAATCCTGTCGGCGGCCCACTGCGGCGACTGATCGGCATGACACCCGCTGCAGGCATTAGGCGTGCCGATCGCTATCGTCAGATCGGGCCGGGGGATGCGGATCGAATGGTCGCGCCGCACATCGACCGCCATGTAGGTACGGGTCGGCATATGGCAATTGGCACACTGGGCACCGGCCGATTCCGGCTTGTGGTGATGGTGGGCCTCGGTGTCGAATTTGGCCGGCAGATGGCACTGCCCACAGACTCCGTTTCCCGTCGCGCGCAGCTTGAGGCTATGCGGATCGTGGCAGTCGGAGCAGGTCACGCCCATCTGGAACATGCGGCTCTGCCGGAACGACCCGTACTCGTAGACCTCGCCGAGGATCTGTCCGTCCGGATGGTAGAGGCGGGCATCGAGCAAAACAGGCCTGTGCGTGTCCAGAAGCGGATGCCCGTAGACGTAGCTCGAGGCAATCTCATCCCGGCGCGAATGGCAGCGCGCACAGGTCTCCAGCTCCGTGGTCGACAGGCGCGGTACCGTTCGCTGGGCGGTGCCGATCGCCGGGTCGAGCCTCCATCGCCCATTCCCGGGATCCGCGAAGGTGAGAAGCAGCCCTCTCGTTTGATCCGTTGAGGCCGTCGCCGGCGATTGCGCCCAGGCGACATGACGGGAACCGGGCCCGTGGCAGGCTTCGCAGGAGACATCGAGTTCCGACCATGTCGTCCGGTATTGGTTCGTCGTCAGGTCGAAGTTCTTGCGCAGATTGGTCGAGTGGCAATCGGCGCACATGAAGTTCCAGTTCTGGTTTGGCCCGGTCCAGTGCAGCGCGTCGGTGCTCGGCACCGGTTCGTTCGGATAGAGGTGAAACCAGCGCTGGCCGCCCTCCGCCGCCGGCCGGCTGTCCCAGGCGATGGATAGCGCTTGATAGCGGCCGCCCGGAAAGGCGATCAGGTATTGCTGAAGCGGATAGAAGCCGAAGGTGTAGGCGATTCGATACTCCTGCAACGATCCGTCCGGACCATCGGTGCGGACAAAGAACCTCCCTTCCTTCCGGTAGAAGGTCGAAGTGACGCCGAAATGAGTCAGGGTCGCGTTACCGAAGTCGCCGAGCACGGTCGCATCGGTCGCCTCCTGCATCGCCTTGTCATGATCCGATCCCTGCCATAGCGCCGCTTCGGCCTGGTGGCACGAGGCACAGACCTCGCGGCCCACGAAAGCCGGCTCGTTCGCAAAAGCCATTGCGGCGACTACGCAAAACAAGGCTGCGTAGATTGCGCACCTAATAACTGGGCGTCTCCTTCTGAACCCTGCGGGTAACGTCGTTTGGCAAGGTCGCTCCGTCTGCCGATCCGGGCGACAAGGCGCCAGCCTGCGGACTAAGCGTCCCGGCAGGCGCAAGCCGAGGGATCCACGGAATCACTCGCAGTTGCCGCCGAGCAGGCCGGATTTGAGATCCTCGTTCGGCGGCTCCCGGCCGAGCCAGATCGAGAGCAGGGCATTCGCGAAGTCCGCCCCCTCGATCGCGGCGCCGCCCGCGCCATTCACATCGACCGCGATGCCCTTTGCCGGATCGTCGGTGAACGAGAGGTACTGCCCTTCCTTGAAGTCGACCATCCGGGCATTCAAGGTCTCGATACGCGGCTGCAGCGCCGCGACCTTGTCGCCGGAATTCTTCTTGAATCCCTCCTCCCAGGCATCGCGAATGTCGGAAGCATCGACGTCGCGCACGAAGCGAAGCACGAGCTGCCAGGGCTGACTGGCGCCGATGATCTTTCCGGCATCGCCCGACTTCTGCGGCAGATAGAGGCCGGCGACATAGACCTTGACGTTCAGGAAGGTCGCCTTGCGGATGCCCAGCCCGTTCAGAACGAGATCGGCGCCACCCGCCTTCACGCTATCGGGGACCTTCACCTCGAGGCACTCGGC
>JBGPEQ010000432.1:0-4208 GCA_041482855.1 Dongiaceae bacterium
GGCGCAGAAGCTGCGCCCCTCGGCGCGCAGCAGGACGACGCTGGTCGCCGGCTCGGCATCGGCCCGGTGGAATGCATCGAGCAGCTGATGCAACAGCTCGGCGCTGATGGCATTGAGCTTTTCCGGGCGGTTCAAGGTGATGACGCTGACCTTGTCGTCCACCTCGTAGAGAACCACAGGATCGGCCACGGTCACCTCCTATCCTCTCTGTCACCCCCCGCGAAGGCGGGGGTCCAGGGCAAGCGACGGAGCAGTTCCCCTGGACCCCCGCCTTCGCGAGGATGACAGGAAAAGGATGCATTTGGCGGGGAACTTTGCGCCGCCGCTACAAACTCTCATACAAGTCGCGCCACTGAGGATTGTTGGCCTCGATCAGCTTGAGCTTCCACGCGCGGCGCCATTTCTTGAGCATCTTTTCTCTGGCGATCGCATCGCGGACGTCCTGGTAGGACTCATAGTACACGAGTAATCCGACCCCATATCGCTTCGTGAATATCGCGCCTGTTCCCTCGCGATGTTCGAACGCTCGACGCGCCAAGTCGTTGGTGATGCCAATGTAGAGCGTTCCATTTCTACCGCTGGCGAGGATGTAGACGTAGTATTCGCACATTCATCGGTTGCCCTGGACCCCCGCTTTCGCGGGGGTGACACAGAAAAAACTGTGGGGAAAGGACTTTCACGTCCCATACATATGCACGCCCAGCACGAAGCGGGCGCCGGCGGTGACCGGCATCACCTCGTGCAGCAGCGTGGCCGACCAGACGACGGCGGTGCCGCGTTCGACCGCATAGAGGTGATCGCCATATTCGCGGAAGCGGAGCGCGCCGCCTTCGTACTCGCCGGCATTGAGATTGACGGTCATGGTGAAGCGGCGATGCGCTGTTTCCTTCGTCGAATTGTCGCGGTGCGCATGCAGCACGCCGCCCGAGACCGAATCGTAGCGCGCGATGCGGTAGTGCTCGCGCTGCGACACGCCGGTCTGGAAAGCCTTGCGCATCTCCGGCGCGACCCGGCGGTTGAAGCGCTGGTCGAGGAACTGCTGCGCGGCCGGATCGCGCACCACATACTCCGTCAGCTGGCCGTAGGCGCCGGCATGGCCGACCTTGAAATCGCCCTGCTCCTGGGTGTGGCCCTCGGACCTGAATCCGTCGCTCGACGGCCACTGATTGACGGGCCGGTGCCACATCGCGATCAGGCCGGCACAATCGGCCTCGCTCAAGACGCGCGGCAGCAGCAGCACCGGCGCCTGCGCCTGCACGCTCAAACGCCGCGACGGAAAGGCCTGGCGCAGATAGGCGAGCGCGGCATCGGCCAGGGCGGCCGGCGCGCTGTCGCGCAGGATGCGGGCGATCCGGTGATTGGGATCGAGGATGACCGCCGTCGCCGCCCCCTCGGCGCCATAGGTGCGGAAGACATCGCCGGTGGCGTCGGCCAGCAGCTTGAAGGGAAGGCGCAAGGACGCGTGGGCGGCGCGGTTGGTCTCGACCGGCAGGCGGCTCAAGGCATAGACGCCCGTCTCGAGCGCGGCGAAATCCGCGCTGCAGTCGCGGAAGGCCACCAGCAAGGTTGTCGGCAGTCCGCCGTCGCCGGGCGGGCAGAAGAGCAGGACGAGCGGCTTGCCGGTAACGAGGTCGGCATGGCTGTAGGCCGGTTCGCCGTCCTCGTCGAGGGCCACGACGCGCGGCGCCGGATCGCCGGCCTCCAGCGGACGCGGCGGGCTCGCGGGCGCTCCGGCTTTGGCGCTATCCGAAGGCAAGGCCGGGCCTCGCGCTCCTCATTCGAAGCCGTAGTCGATGCTGCCCACCAACTCGTCGATTCGGGCGTCGGTCGGCGGCGTCGGGGAGAAATTGCAGGAGAAACCGCTGATGAGGTGGCGATAGCCGGTGGCGCCGGCGACGTGGCCGGCAAAGTGAACGAAGCCGAAGCAGACGACCTTGGCCCCGCTTTCAGCCAGCTTGGCATTGAACCGGCGGACGGCGAAATCGCTGCTTTCCGTCTCGTCGCCCCAATTGTCCGTGCTCTCGAACGCATCGTAGTTGCCGATCAGGTCCTTGACGCCCAGGCGCTTCATATAGGTGCGGCCCGCGGCGGCGGCGTGCGAGACGACGGAGATGGAATCCGCTCCCATGATCTGGATGAACTCGTCCCTCCCGGAACCCTGATCGCCGCCGCCGCCGAAATTCCTCGAGCCGCATTGCGCCGAGGACGCCTCCGGCAGGTCCTTGACGTGGATCGACAACCCCGCGCATTCCCCGGCGCTCATGGCCGATGCACGCTCGGCGTGCGGGGCGACGCCCAAGATCGACAGCAGGACACCCATCAGCAGCCGCTTCATCGTTACCTCCTCGATGCCCCCTCGCATGCGAACGTGCGGCGGACCGGCGGAATCCATTCTCCGCCCGCCCGGGCCGACCTGTCCACCACCGAGAACCGCCGCCCACGGCGCCGGCCCCACCTGCGGCGTGGACGCCCAAGCCCGCATCGGCGATGATCCGCGCCGCGAACCATGAGACGCAGGAATCATGCCGCCGACCGATTCCCTCTTTGCGCCGGACTACAAGGACGAACCCTATTGGTGGCAGGCCACGCCGCGGCCGGAGCTGCCTGCGGCCGAGCTGCCGGCGCGCGCCGACGTGGTGGTCGTCGGCTCCGGCTATACTGGCCTGTCGGCAGCGCTGCAGACGGCGCGCGGCGGCCGCCAGACGCTGGTGATCGATGCCGAGGACGCCGGCTGGGGCTGCAGCAGCCGCAATGGCGGCCAGGTCAGCACCAGCATCAAGCCGAGCCATGACGAGCTGTCGGCGCTCTACGGCCCGGAGCGCGCCTTCCGCATCCTGAAGGAAGGCCACAACGCGCTCGCCTGGCTCGGCGATTTCATCGCAGCTGAAGGAATCGACTGCCAATTCGAGCGCGTCGGCCGCTTCCACGCCGCCCACAACCCGGCCCAGTACGAACTGCTCGCCAAGAAACTGGCCCATCAGCCGAAGGGGCTGGAGGTCGCGGCCCACATGGTGGCGCGCGGCGAGCAGCAGAGCGAGCTCGGCACCAACGCCTATCACGGCGGCGCGGTGTATGAGCAGCATGCGGCGCTCGATCCGGCCCGCTATCACCAGGGCATGCTCGAGCGCGTGCTCGGCGCCGGCGCCACCGTGGTCGCGCGCTGCCCGGCCACCGCCATCGAGCGGGACGGCGAGGGTTTCCGTGTCGCCACGCCGCGCGGCACGGTGAGCGCGCGTAACGTCGTCATCGCCACCAACGGCTACACCGGACCGGCGACGCCCTGGTTCCGGCGCCGCGTTATCCCCATCGGCAGCTACATCATCGCCACCGAAGCGCTCAAGCCGGAGCTGATGGCCCGGCTGATGCCGCGGGCGCGGGTGGTCAGCGACACCCGCAAGCTCGTCTACTACTACCGCCCGTCGCCCGACCGCACGCGCATCCTGTTCGGCGGCCGGGTCGCCTACAAGGAGACCGATCCGCGGGTGAGCGCGCCGCGCCTGCATGCCGAACTCTGCCGCATCTTTCCGGAGCTCCAGGCAACGCGCATCTCCCACTCCTGGGTCGGATTCGTCGCCTACACCTTCGACGCCATGCCGCATATCGGCTGCCAGGACGGCCTGCACTACGCCATGGGCTATTGCGGCTCCGGGGTCTCGCTCGCCAGCTATTTCGGCATGCGCATCGGCCAGCAGGTACTGGGCCTGAAGGAAGGCGCCACCGCGTTCGACGGGCTCACCTTTCAGACCCGCCCGCTCTACTACGGCGACCCCTGGTTCCTGGGGGCGTCCATCATATATTACCGCTGGCGCGATCGGCAGAATCGCTAGCCGGGCCGCATCGGGCCCCAGGCTGGATGCGACATTCATGAATCTGGTATGACGATCGCGCGTAACATTCATTGCGGCCGATGAACGATCGGACCAAGAACGCTACCTGGATCGGGCCGCAGGACGCGCTTGGCGAACTCCAGCGCCGCACGGCCATGCTCGATGCCATCGGCTATGCCGCGACCCGCATCGTCACCAGCGGCGACTGGCGGGCCGGCATCCAGGAGCTGCTCGACCGGCTCGGCCACGCCACGGGGGCCAGCCGCGTCAGCCTGTTCGAGATCCATCGCGATGCCAAGGGGCTGCTGGTCGAGAGCTGCCGCTACGACTGGACCGAGCCGGGCCAGCCGCCGATGAGCACCGACGCCCGCTATCAGAACA
>JBGPEQ010000433.1:0-4195 GCA_041482855.1 Dongiaceae bacterium
GCCACGACGTTGTCAGGTCGTGATTGGAACTCCATCGCCGCGACGACGAGCCGGCCATCCGGCCTGAGCAGGCGATGCGCCTCGCGGGCAGCCGCGGGCTTGTCGAACCAGTGCCAGCAGGTACCGGCGCAAACGAAGTCAAAGGTGCGTGCGGGAAGGCCGGTGGCCTCCGAGCGCGCGACCGTGTAGTCCACGCCGACACCGGCCGCTGCGTCCAATCGACGCGCCGCGGCGATCATGTCGGCGGAAATATCGAGCCCGGTCACGCGCCAGCCGCGCGCGGCCAATGCGCGCGCCAGCGTTCCCGTTCCAGTCCCGAGGTCAAGGGCGCGCTTCTGCGCGCCGCTGCTGCTGGCGATGCCATAGCCGGCCAGGCGGTGGTAGAATTCGTCTGGAAAACCTGCGCGGAACGCTGCGTAGTCGCCGACGGTGCGGTCCCAGTTAACCTTCATTCGCGCGACTATAGGGACGTCGGCGCCGGGAAACAAAGCCGCCGACTGCGCTCCCGACAGCGGATGGTCCGACAGGGAAGCCGCCGGCGGCGCTTGCATCCGTTCATCATCGCCGGTAGTACGCATATCGGGCTTGGTTGGCGTGACGCCGCGACGAGGAATAATCGCGGCCGATGGCCTGTTCATTGACCCAGAATGCCCACAAACCCCGTGCCCGGTGATTTCCGAAGGAGGAATAGGATGCAAGCTACCAGTCGCGTGCTCGTGACGTGTGCCTTGGCACTCGCGGTCGGCGTGGCGCTACCCCATGCCGCCGGTTTTGCGGCCAATTCCGGCGGCAGTTCGTCGGGCTCCTCAAGCTCGACCACCACGACCACCACCACCACCTCGACCAGCGTGTCCGCGATGTACACGCAGGCCAGCGCCAAGGTCGACGCCACGGACTACCGCGGCGCCATGACGATCCTCGACAAGATCATTGCGAAGGATCCCCACAACCCGGATGCGCTCAATCTGATGGGATTCTGCGACCGCAAGCTCGGCAATACCGACGAGGCGCTCGAATATTACAACAAGGCCCTGGCCATCAAACCGAACCATGTCGGGGCCAACGAGTATCTGGGCGAGCTCTATCTTGAGCTGAAGGATCTGCCGAAGGCCGAGGAGCGGCTCAAGGTCCTGGCCAAGGCCTGCAACGGCTGCGAGGAGCAGCAGGAGCTCAAGGAGAAGATCGAGAAATACAAGGCGGCCAACAACAGCTGAGGCCGCGCAGGTTCGTTCACGATGCGGGGAGCCGGACGGTCAGATAGCCGCGCGGCTCCCCATCGGCGCGATTGATCGTCGCCATGCCCTCGAAGAGCCGCTCCGCCGGCACCCAATAGGGCTCGAACTCGACGCGATAGACATCGAGGATCAGGATGCGGTCGCGAGCCGCGTCATAGGCGCCGATCGGCGAGAAATGGCCGTAGTCGCCGCGGCCGATTGCGGCAGCCATGTAGTAGTTGGCGATGACGAATCGCCCTGGCGCCGCTTCGCATGCGCGCAGGATGGCGCGGAAGCGGGCGAGCGCCTCGGCGGTGTGTTGCGCCAGCGGCACGGCCTCGATGTCGGCCGGCGCTATGTCGTGCGTCCCGAAGCTGGTAGCGAGCAGGCCCTGCAGCTGCAGGAGGCCGACGCCGTGGCCGCCGTCATTGGCGACGCCGGTGCGCCACAGGTCGCTTCCGACCGCATCCAACAACGAGCGTTGCGTTATCAATTTGGCGCCGGCGCTGCGTGCAATGTTGGCGCGGCCGGCATTGACCACCATCACGGCGGAGGCGAGCGAACAGGCGGTCTCCGTGAATTGACCGACATAGTACGGCGCCAACGCCCAATAGGCCGGCGCCGGCGCCATTCGCAGGTAGTCGGAGTCTTCGTGCAGCAGCGATACCCACGGCGCATACTTGCCATTCACGGGATCGAGCTCGGCGTCGTGCGCTGGGCTTGACAACAGATCGCCCGCCTATGCCGACCGCGGCGCCATATCGGCCTTCGGTGCGCTGTCACGCGCTTGTTGCGCGGCGGCAGGGCTGGCGATGTCCGCCGGCAGGTCCTGTGCATCGCCGATGACGCGGATCGTCAACGGCTCCAGGCGGCCGCGGATCTCGATCTCATGCCGCTCGAAGCCTTCGACGTCGAGTTGCGCGTAGCGGGCGACGGCGTCCGAGATCACGAGTTGGCATCCGTATTCCTTGGTCAGGGTTTCCAGGCGGCTGGCCGTATTCACCGTGTCTCCCACCGCCGTCACCGAAGTGGCGCGGCCATGGCCCATCTCGCCGACGATGGCGGGTCCGGCGTGGATGCCGATGCCGATGCGCAGCGGTTCGGCGATGTCGTTGGCGAGGCTCTGGTTGAGATCGCCCAGACTCTCGGACATGCCGCGCGCCGCGGCGAGCGCCCGCCGGCAGCCCTCGGTGGGCCGGCTGCCGACGCCGAACAGCGCCATCACGCCATCGCCGATGAATTTGTCGAGTTGCCCGCCCGCGGACTCGACCGCCGTACCCATGGCGCGGAAGTATCGGTTCAGGAGGAACACGACGTCGTAGGGCAGCTTGTGCTCGGCCAGCCGCGTGAAGGCGCGGAGGTCGGCGAACAGCACGGCGATCTCCTCCTCATGGCCCTGCAGGTATCCGGGTCGCGGCTGGGCGTCGCGCGGGCTGGCCGTGGGCGGCAGCACGGGCACCACCGCGACATTTGCCGTTGGGCGGGTCTGGCAGGCCAGGCGCACGTTGGGCGGAGCGCCCACCCGGTCGAGCACCTTACGCTCCGCCTCGCTCGCCGGCGGCAACCGATCGAGTCCCTCGGAGACGCGCACGCGGCAGGTGGAGCAGCGGCCGCGGCCGCCGCAGACCGAGGCGTGAGGAATACCCGCCAATCGGCTGGCCTCGAGGATCGTCGTGCCCGGCTGGATCTCGACGAGCTGCCCGGTCGGATAGCGGATGGTGACCGCGCGGTGGCGGACGAGCCAGCGCCGCACGCTGCGGGCGACCAGCGTCCCAACGAGGACGACGGCGAATCCAATCAGGAACCAGTGTTCGATTGCATAGAGGAACGCGACGCCGGCCTGGTCCGGGAAGCCGATCTGCGCCACGGCGGCCTCGCGCCAGGCGTCGTCCTGGGCCAGCCTGGCGACCTCGCGGCCGCCGGCGACAAAACCGAGCAGTCCCGTCACCGGCACGAGGAGCGCGCCGGCATAGGCGAACGGCACCCACTGCGCATACCAGGATTTGAGTCGCAGCCAGAAGTGCAGACCGATGCAGCCATGGAGCCACGCCACGACCAGAACGGCCGCCTGCTGCAGCCCGCTGGCGGGCTGGAACACCCAGATGACCAGCAGCTCGTATGTATAGGTATCGTCGGTGCCGTCGATCGCATGGACGAGCCGCGTGCCGATGATGTGGATGGCCAGAAGCGGCGGAATCAGCAGCCCGACGATCAATTGGGCCGCTTCCCAGGCGGGCATTCGCAGGCTGCGTCGCCGATAGATCGACCAGAACGCCAGCCCGAGGTGAACGGCAAGCGATCCGTAGAGGACGACGGTCCCGATCGGGTTGCGCCACAGCCCCAGAAATGGCCGGCGTCCATGCTCCATGGCCTCGAGCGAGATGAGACCGAGGGCGTGGTTGGCGAAATGAGTGAAGAGGTAGACAAACAGCACAAGCCCGGTCGCGAGTCGAATCCGCGTAACGATGCTGCGCGCTTCAATCATGCTTCCCGGTGCCGTCGCGCGGACCGCAAAAACGAGGGCGGTGCAATCCCGTCGGGCATGGTAATAGACGGCGCCGCTTGGATTAGAGCCGTCTCTGCTCACCCTGACCGATATCTGACTTATACCGCTGCCATGGACGACGCAACGACCCGACGCCTTCTTGATCGCGAGCGCCGCCGCGCCGAGCGCCGACGTCTGCTGGCGAGCGGGCCGCCTTCGCCCTGCGTCAGCATATGTCGGCTCGATGACAAGACCGGCCTGTGCGTCGGCTGCTTGCGCAACATCGAGGAGATTCGCGACTGGATGATCATGCTGCCGGCCGAGCGGCAGGAGGCGCTCCGGCGCATCGACGAGCGGCGGCAGTCCGTCGACATATCCGGGTCGACGCCATGACTCGCGCCCAGTCGCAAACGGGGGATGTCCCCAGCGCAGGCCGACTCAGTGTCGGCGCGGGGCTTCTGTTGCTGGCTGTGCTCACCGTGCTCTGGGGCGTCAA
>JBGPEQ010000434.1:0-4193 GCA_041482855.1 Dongiaceae bacterium
CGTCCCACCGCCCGAGCAACGTCTGCACCCCCCGCCCCGGCGTCGTCGGCCAGATCAGCGCCTCCAGCGTGAAACTGGACAGGGCGTGCAGCGCGGGACTGGGAGGCACGCGGACATAGGATCCGGCGTTGATCGGCTGGCGCCGCCCCGCGTACCCGCCATTGGCCGGATGCTCGACCGGCCGCTCCTTGTAGCCCGGCCCGTTCGGCGAATCGTCGCCGCAGATCAGGCGAACGATCTCCGCGCGGTAGGTCGCCGCCCCGGCCTCGCAGCTGACCATGACCCTGAGGGTGTCGCCCGGCCGGACGCTCATCCGGTCGGCATAGCCGACGATGGCGAGTGTCACGGTCCCCCTCTACTCGATCGCCAGCTCGCGTCCGGTCAGCTCGCGCCAGCGCAGCTTGAAGACCACCCACTCGGCTTCCTCTTCGGAGCGGAACACCCGCTCCGGAATCGGCTCGATCGGATCGCCCAGCTTCTGCCCCATGCGCGCCAGCACCCATTCCCGATGGCGCTTGGTGCAGATGATGACGTAGCGGCCGGCATTGGCGCCGCCGCGCATCCGGTTCAGCACCCGCTGCAGCTCGCCGCTGTGGCGACCGTAGATCTGCGCCTTGAACTCGCGCGCCAGGTCGAGGCGCTCGGGATCGATCTCGTACATGGCCGCGACTTCAACAGGATTCTGCGGGGCTAGCAATCCGCTCACCGCTTCCCCATCTATCTGAACAAAGAATGAACTTGCCGGTCGTCGCCCCGTTTTCCAATCGCGACGCCGGTTTTGCTGTGCTAGTAGTCCGCCGGCGCCTCCGGCCCCGTCGGAGCGAAGCTGCCGCGTATTGCCGGATCTGGGGATGCCGACCTATCTCGATTTCGAAAAGCCGATCGCGGAACTCGAAGGCAAGATCGAGGAGTTGCGCCATCTCACCGACGGCGGCGACATCAACATCGCCGAGGAGGTGGGCAAGCTGCAGCAGAAGGCCGACCGGCTGCTCCGGCAGACCTACGGCAAGCTCGGCGCCTGGCAGAAGACGCAAGTAGCGCGCCATCCGGACCGGCCGCATTCGGTCGACTATATCGGCGCGCTGATCGAGGACTTCACGCCCCTGGCGGGCGACCGCGCCTTTGCCGACGACCGCGCCATCATCGGCGGCCTCGGCCGCTTTCGCGGTCGCTCGGTGGTGGTCATCGGCCATGAGAAGGGCGCCGACACCGCCACCCGCATGAAGCACAATTTCGGCATGGCGCGGCCCGAGGGCTATCGCAAGGCCCAGCGGCTGATGGACCTCGCCGACCGCTTCCGTCTGCCGGTGGTCACGCTGGTCGACACGCCCGGCGCCTATCCCGGCGTCGACGCGGAGGCGCGCGGCCAGGCCGAGGCCATCGCGCGCTCGATCGAGACCTGCCTCGACATCAAGACGCCCTTGGTCGCACTGGTGATCGGCGAGGGCGGATCGGGCGGCGCCATCGCGCTCGCCGCCGCCAACCGCGTGCTGATGCTGGAGCACGCCGTCTATTCCGTGATCTCGCCGGAGGGTTGCGCCTCGATCCTCTGGCGCAGCGCCGAGGAAGGTCGCGAGGCGGCGGCCGAGGCCCTGAAGCTGACGGCCCAGGACCTGCTCCAGCTCGGCGTTATCGATCAGATCGTGCCGGAGCCCATGGGCGGCGCCCACCGCGACAAGCCGGCCGCAATCAACGCGCTCGGCGACGGCCTCGAGAAGATGCTGATCCGCCTGCTCAACGGCAGCAACCTCGACCTCCGCCAGGAGCGGCGCGACAAGTTCCTGGATATGGGGAAGCGCGGCCTAGGCTGACCCGCTCGCCCCGATCTTGCCGTGGCAGTACTTGTATTTCCGGCCGGAGCCGCAGGGGCAGGGGGCGTTGCGGGAGGCGCCGGCCCAGGTGCCGGGGTCGCTGCGATCGACCGCGGCCCGCTTGCCGGCTGGCTGCCAGCCGGCGTTGGCATCGTCCGGCGCGCCGGCCCCGGCGAGCGCCGGCACCGGCTCGGGATGAAGCGCCTGCACATTGGGCATAGTGCGCCTCACCTCGGCCTCTTCCGGGCGCTGGACCCGGATCTCGATGTGGCTCAGCACGCCCGTCACCTGCTCGCGCACCCGCACCAGCATGGCCTGGAACATGTCGAACGCCTCGCGCTTGTACTCGTTGAGCGGGTCGCGCTGGGCGTAGCCGCGGAGGCCGACGGCCTGGCGCAGATAGTCGAGTCCCACCAGGTGCTCCTTCCATGACTGGTCGAGAATGTTCAGCAGCATGCTCTTCTCGGCCATGCGCAGCACCTCGGGCCCGTAGTTGGCAGCCTTCTCGGCCATCTTGCGGTCGGCGGCCTCGGTGATGCGCTCGCGGATGTGGGTGTCGTCGATGCCTTCTTCCTTGGTCCACGCGACGATCGGAAGATCGAGGTTGAAGATGCGCAGACAGTCCTCGTGCAGGCCCTTGCCATCCCACTGCTCGGCATAGGCGTTTTTGGGGATGTGCTTGGCGACCAGCTCCTCGACGACCTCGTGGCGCATCGCCGCGACCTCATCCGACACGTCGTTGCTGCGCATCAGATCCTTGCGCTGCTCGTAGACGACCTTGCGCTGGTCGTTCATGACGTTGTCGTATTTCAACAGGTTCTTGCGGATCTCGAAATTGCGCGCCTCGACCCGCTGCTGCGCCTTCTCGAGCGCCTTGTTGACCCAGGGATGGGCGATCGCCTCGCCCTCCTGCAGGCCGAACTTCCGCAGCATCGCATCCATGCGGTCGGCGGCGAAGATGCGCATGAGATCGTCTTCCAGCGACAGGAAGAACTTGGAGGCGCCGGGGTCGCCCTGGCGGCCGGAGCGGCCGCGCAGCTGATTGTCGATGCGGCGGCTTTCATGTCGCTCGGTGCCGATGACGTAGAGGCCGCCGCCCTGCAGCGCGACCTCCTTGTAGCCAGCCACCTCGGCCCGGATCGCGGCGGTCTTGCGCTCGCGCTCGGCCGGATCCTGGATGCTGGCCGCCTCCTGGCGGATGCGCATGTCGACATTGCCGCCGAGCTGGATGTCGGTGCCGCGGCCGGCCATGTTGGTGGCGATGGTGACGCCGCCCGGCGCACCGGCCTGGGCGATGATGTAGGCCTCCTGCTCGTGATAGCGGGCGTTCAGCACCTGGTGCGGAATATTGCGCTTCTTGAGTTCTTCCGACAGCACCTCGGACTTCTCGATGCTGACGGTGCCGACCAGCACCGGTTGCTGGCGCGCGCGGGCCTCCTCGATCAACGTGATGATGGCGTCGTATTTCTCCTTGGCCGTGCGATAGACCTCATCGTCATGGTCCTGGCGCACGCAAGGCAGGTTGGTCGGCACCTCGATCACCTCGAGGCCATAGATGTCCGCCAACTCCGCCGCTTCCGTCATCGCCGTGCCCGTCATGCCCGCGAGCTTCGGATACATGCGGAAATAGTTCTGGAAGGTGATGGTGGCGTAGGTCGCGGACTCCCGCTGGATCTTCACGCCTTCCTTGGCCTCGAGCGCCTGGTGCAGGCCTTCCGAATAGCGCCGTCCCGACATCATGCGGCCGGTGAACTCGTCGATGATGATGACCTCGTCATCCTTGACGATGTAGTCGGTATCGCGGCTGAATAGCTTGTGGGCGCGCAACGCCTGGTTGATGTGATGGACCAGCGTCACATTGTGGAAGTCGTAGAGATGCCCGCCCTTCATCAGGTCGGTCTCGCCGAGCATTTTTTCGATATGCTCGACGCCGTCCTCGGTGAGCGTCACCTGCTTGTGCTTCTCGTCCTTTTCGAAGTCCGTCGCCGTCAGCTTTGGGATGAGCGCGTTCACGCGGATGTAGAGCTCCGATGAATCGTCCATCGGCCCGGAGATGATGAGCGGCGTGCGCGCCTCGTCGATCAGGATGCTGTCGACCTCGTCGACGATGGCGTAGTTGAAGTCGCGCTGCACCATCTGGTCGAGCCGGAACTTCATGTTGTCGCGCAGATAGTCGAAACCGAACTCGTTGTTGGTGCCGTAAGTCACGTCCGTCGCGTAGGCGTCGCGGCGCTCGTTATCGTCGAGCCCGTGTACGATGCAGCCGACCGTGAGCCCCAGGAACCGGTAGATCTGGCCCATCCACTCGCTGTCGCGCTGGGCGAGGTAGACGTTGACGGTAACGACATGGACGCCCTTGCTCGCGAGCGCGTTGAGGTAAAC
>JBGPEQ010000435.1:0-4185 GCA_041482855.1 Dongiaceae bacterium
CCCGCCGAGCCGCTGCACCGCTGACGGGCGACCTGCCGGTCGCCCCTACATGGCCAACGCTCAAGGGCTCTGCTATCACGGAGATCCTCGCTGCGAATTGGGTCTCTGCCGCATGCCAACCAAATCGGAACCAGCCTTCTCGCTCCGCCCCGGCAAGCTCACCCTCGCCGACCTTCGCACGCTCTATGAAAGCGACCGGCCCATCCGGCTCGATCGCCGCTGCTGGGCGGCGGTGAAGGCGAGCGCCGACACGGTGCAGGCGGTGATCCGCGAGCGCCGCACGGTCTATGGCGTCAACACCGGCTTCGGCTCGCTGGCGCGCACGCGCATCGCCGACGGCCAGCTGGCGGAGCTGCAGCGCCGGCTCGTGCTGTCGCATTCCGCCGGCACCGGGCCGCTGCTCGAGGACCGGCTCGTGCGGCTGACCATGATCCTGAAGATCAACGGCCTCGCGCTCGGCTACTCGGGCGTACGGCGGAGTGTGCTCGAGGCGCTGGTGAAGCTGGTCAATGCCGGGGTTCATCCGTGCATCCCGTCCAAGGGCTCGGTCGGCGCCTCCGGCGACCTGGCGCCGCTGGCCCATATGACGGCCGTGCTCCTGGGCGTCGGCCAGGTGCGCCGGCGCGGCCGCAGGATCTCCGCGGTCCAGGGCCTCAAGGCGGCCGGTCTGGCGCCGATGGACCTCGCCGCCAAGGAGGGCCTGGCGCTTCTCAACGGCACGCAGGTGTCGACGGCGCTCGCCGCCGCCGGGCTGTTCGCGGCCGAGGACGTGTTCGCTGCGGCGGTCGTCACCGGCGCCCTCGCGGTCGACGCCGCCGCCGGCAGCGACACGCCGTTCGATCCGCGCATCCACGCCGTGCGCGGCCAGCCCGGCCAGATCGAGGTGGCGAAGCTGTTGCAGGCGCTGCTCCGCGGCAGCGAGATCCGCAAGTCCCACATCGACTGCGACCGCGTGCAGGATCCCTATTCCCTGCGCTGCCAGCCCCAGGTCATGGGCGCGGCGCTGGACATGCTGCGATTCGCCGCCGGCACGATCGAGCGCGAGGCCAACGCCGTGTCCGACAATCCGCTGGTGTTCGCGCGCCAGGGCGAGATTCTCTCGGGCGGCAACTTCCACGCCGAACCCATCGCCATGGCGGCCGACACCATCGCCATCGCCCTGGCCGAGATCGGGGCAATTGCCGAGCGCCGCATCGCCATGCTGACCGACGCGAAAATGAGCGGCCTGCCCGCTTTTCTGGTGCCGGAGCCCGGTCTGAATTCCGGCTTCATGATCGCCCATGTGACGGCGGCGGCGCTGGCCTCGGAGAACAAGAGCCTGGCCCATCCCGCCAGCGTCGACAGCCTGCCGACCTCGGCCAATCAGGAAGACCATGTGAGCATGGCGACCTACGCCGCCCGCCGCCTGCACGAGATGGCCGACAACACCGCGGGGATCGTTGCGATCGAGCTGCTGGCGGCGGGGCAGGGCGTCGATCTGCGCAAGCCGCTGAAGACCAGCCCACGGCTGCAGCAGGCCATGACCCTGCTGCGCCGCAAGGTTCGTTTCTGGCAGGACGACCGCGCGATGGCGCCGGATATCGCGGCCGCGAAGGCGCTCGTTCAGTCAGGCGCTTTCGGACCATTAGCCACAGCGCGCCTGAAAGCCTGACCATACCAGGGGTACGTGCGCCGCACTGGGTCAAGCTCCCTGTTTTGCCTGTTTCATGATACGAACCTCGGCGTGGGGTGCCGGCCACAGCACCAGGTGATAGTGATCGTTGCCGTCGAGGCCGGTGCTATCGATCGAATCTAGTCCGCCGTGGCATGACCGTACGCGATACCAGTCCGGCGCGACTTCGAAGTCGGCAACGGCGCCGCCGGTGCATTCGTGTAGCTGGAGGCGCCCGGTCGGCAGATGCAGGCTTGCCTCAGCGACATGATCCCATGCATCGATGTCAAGCGAAGGCTCGGCGTCGACGATCTCTACGGTGACCGGAACGGTCATGTTTCTCGCGGTCAGGATTGCAACCACGTTGGGGCCTGTCTTGAGCCGTCGTTCCATGTCGGGCGGCGCGTAGTGGACGGGGGCCTTGGGATTCATGCCGGAATCCCAAAGGTAGAATTGGAAGTAGTCGGCGAACAGCGAAAGCGATCTACGTTGCATCCTACGGGCCAGTTTGCATTGATCGGCAATCGTGACGAGATATCGTCTGGATAAGGAGGGTAAGGGATGGATCAGGTCAAGCGCATCCTCGATTTCCTCGCCCTCTCCGAGCGGCTCAAGTTCGAGTTGCGGCACAGCTGGCTGTCGAACGGCCGCCAGGAGAGCGTTGCCGAACATAGCTGGCAGATGGCGCTCATGGCCTTGCTGATGCATCGCCATCTCGAACAGCCCGTCGACATCGAGAAGACCCTGAAGATGATTCTCGTGCACGACCTGGTCGAGGCCGAAGTCGGCGACGTGCCCTTCTTCGAGAAGGGCGAACGCAAGCGGCTCAAGGCCGCGCGCGAGCAGATGGCCATCGAGAAGATCCGCGGCGCGCTCGATCCCGCCACCGGCCAGGAGATCTACGATCTCTGGCAGGAGTATGAAGTCAAGGCGACCGTCGAGGCCCGCTTCGCGACCGCCCTCGACCATCTGGAGGTGCAAGTGCAGCACAATCTCGCGGATTTTGCGACCTGGGAGCCGATCGAGCACGACCTCGTCTACACCAAGATGGATGGGCCCTGCGCCGTCGATCCGTTCCTGGCGGCCTTCTGCGCGGCGGTGAAGGAACAGGCGGAAGGCAAGATGCAGGCCGGCGGGATCGATCCGGCCGCCATCAAGCGGCATGTTGCCGAGGCAGCCGGCCGGGAATCACCACCGGTTGCGACCTGACCGGCCGGTCAGGTTGCGCAATCGAGGCCCCGATTCCCGCTGGCCGGGTCTCGCCGCCTTGGGCTATCCTTGGGCCGAAGGTCAAGAAACAGGGAGACCCAAATCCATGAAACGTTTGATCATGGCCGCGGCAGCGGCATTCGCCATTGCGGCCCCGGCGGCGGCAGACGACTTCAAGCCGGCCGTCATCTTCGATACCGGCGGCAAGTTCGACAAATCCTTCAACGAGGCGGCCTATAACGGGGCCGAGCGGTTCAAGAAGGAGACCGGCGTCGCCTATGCCGAGTTCGAGATCACCAACGAATCGCAGCGCGAGCAGTCGCTGCGCAAGCTGGCGCAGCGCGGCGCCACGGTGATCGTCGCCACCGGCTTCGCCCAGGCGCCGGCGCTGAAGACCGTGGCCGCCGAGTTCCCGAAGGTGAAGTTCGTCATCATCGACGACGTGGTCGACCTCCCGAACGTGCAGTCGGTCGTCTTCAAGGAGCATGAGGGCTCCTTCCTGGTCGGCGTGCTGGCGGCGATGGCGTCGAAGACCGGCAAGGTCGGCTTCGTCGGCGGCATGGACATCCCGCTCATCCGCAAGTTCGCCTGCGGCTACGTGCAGGGCGTCAAGTACGTCAACCCGCAGGCCGAGGTGTTCCAGAACATGACGGGCACCACCGGCGACGCCTGGAACGATCCGACCAAGGGCGGCGAGCTGGCGCGCAGTCAGTTCGACCGCGGCGCCGACGTGGTCTATGCCGCCGCCGGCGGCACCGGCCTCGGCGTCTACCAGGCGGCCAAGGATGCCGGCAAGCTCGCCATCGGCGTCGACAGCAACCAGAACTACATCCATCCCGGCACCATGCTGACCTCGATGCTGAAGCGCGTCGACCTCGCCACCTACAACGCGTTCAAGACGGCGCAGGACGGAACGTGGAAGGCGGGCCTGCAGGAGCTCGGCCTCAAGGAAGAGGGCGTCGGCTGGGCGCTCGACGACAACAACAAGCCGCTGATCACGGCGGACATGCAGGCCAAGGTCGAAGCGGCGAAGAAGGACATCGTCTCCGGCTCGATCAAGGTCCACGACTACATGGCCGACAACGCCTGCCCATAGCCGGGCATGCCGTCGTCGCTTGAGCATGCAGGGGCGGGCGTTGGGTCCGCCCCTGCGGCGAACGCGACTCCCGCCGTCGAACTGATCGGCATCGACAAGCGCTTCGGCGCGGTGCACGCCAATCGCGCGGTCTCCGTGACGATCGCGCGCGGCTCCATCCACGGCATCGTCGGCGAGAACGGCGCCGGCAAGTCGACGCTGATGAGCATCCTCTACGGCTACTACCAGG
>JBGPEQ010000436.1:0-4176 GCA_041482855.1 Dongiaceae bacterium
GAGGAGCAGGCGGCGGCGGCCGAACTCGATCAGATCCTGGCGGGGATTCCGAATTTGCCGGCGGCCGACGTACCCGATGGCGCCGATGCGGACGCCAATGTCGAGATCCGCCGCCACGGCAACCCGCGCAATTTCCCGTTCACGGCGAAACAGCATTTCGAGGTCGGAGAAAAGCTCGGTCTGATGGACTTCGAGGCTGCGGTCAAACTTTCGGGTTCGCGCTTCGTCGTCTTGAAAGGCGCGCTGGCGAGGCTGGAGCGGGCGCTGGCCGCCTTCATGATCGACATCCACACCGGCGAATTCGGCTATCAGGAGGTGCTGCCGCCGTTCCTCGTGAACGACCAGACCGCTTTCGGCACGGGCAATCTGCCGAAGTTCGGCGATGACCTGTTCCGCACGCGCGAAGGCTTCTGGCTCATCCCGACGGCGGAGGTGCCGCTCACCAACCTCGTCGCCGACGAGATCCTCGACGAGAGCGTGCTGCCGCTGCGCTTCACCGCCCACACGCCCTGCTTCCGTTCCGAGGCCGGCGCCGCCGGCAAGGACACGCGCGGCATGATCCGCGTGCATCAGTTCAGCAAGGTCGAGCTGGTCAGCATCGCGCATCCCGATCATTCGGCCGCCGAACACGAGCGCATGACCGGCTGCGCCGAGGAAGTATTGAAGCGCCTGGCCATTCCCTATCGCGTCGTCACGCTCTGCGCCGGCGACATGGGCTTCGCCTCGCAGAAGACCTACGACATCGAGGTGTGGTTGCCGGGGCAGGGGGCCTATCGCGAGATTTCCAGCTGCTCCAACTGCGGCGAGTTCCAGGCCCGTCGCATGAAGGCGCGCTTCCGCAAGGCCGGCGACAAGGGCACGCGCTTCGTGCACACGCTCAATGGCTCCGGCCTGGCGATCGGTCGCACCATGATCGCCCTCATCGAGAACTATCAGGAGGCGGACGGATCGGTCGTGCTGCCCGACCTGCTCGTGCCCTATATGGGCGGCATGAAGGTGATCGCTCCCCGTGTTTAAGGCCCCGCTCGATCTCGCCAAGGCGCGCATCCTCGTCACCAACGACGACGGCATCAACGCGCCCGGCCTGACGGTCCTGGAAAAGGCGGCGCGCCGCCTGTCGCGTGACGTCTGGGTGGTGGCGCCGGAGATCGAGCAGAGCGGGGCAGGCCACTCTCTCACCCTGCGGCGCCCGCTGCAGGTGCGCAAGATTTCGTCGCGGCGCTTCGCGGTCGATGGCACGCCGACCGATTGCGTGCTGCTCGCCGTCAATCACCTGATCCCCAAGCGGCGGCCGGACCTGGTGCTATCAGGCGTGAACCGGGGCGCCAATCTGGGAGAGGACGTCACCTATTCCGGCACCATCGCCGCGGCCATGGAGGGCACGCTGCTGGAGATCCCGTCGATCGCCCTCAGCCAGCTGCGCGAAGGAACGGTCATCCGCTGGCACGCAGCCGAGAAGTTCGCCGCCGACGTCATCCGCAAGCTGACTTCGGTGGAGTGGCCACGCGGCGTGCTGATGAACGTCAATTTTCCGATCGTGCCGCCGGCGAAGATTGCGGGCGTGCAGTTCGTCCGTCAGGGCCGGCGGACGGCCGGCATCGAGATCGTCGCGATCAAGGACCCGCTGAACAGGCCCTATCTGTGGATCGGCGACTTCCTCAGCGATGATGCGGTCGGTCCCGACACCGATCTGGCGGCGACGCGGGCGGGCGCGATCTCCGTGACGCCCTTGCATCTCGATCTCACCCACGGCGCCACCCTGGCCAAGCTCAAGAAGGCGTTTGCGTGAGCCTGGCGGCGCGCAAGATCAGACTGATCATGATGTTGCGGCAGTCGGGAATCACCGACACCGCGGTGCTGGCCGCCATCGAGCGCATCCCGCGCGAAGCCTTCGTGCCGCAGCCGTTCCTCGATCAGGCCTACGAGAACCGGACGCTGCCGATCGGCCACGGCCAGACGCTGAGTCAGCCGGAAGTCGTCGCCCTGATGACTCAGGCGCTCGAAATGAGATCGCGTCACAAGGTGCTGGAGATCGGCACCGGCTCCGGCTACCAGACCGCCGTGCTGTCGCGGCTGGCGCGGCGCGTCTACACGATCGAACGTCACAAACCCCTGCTGAAGGAGGCCGAGAAGCGGCTGGCGGCGCTTCGTCGCCACAATATCGTCACGAAGCATGGCGACGGTAGCCTCGGCTGGAAAGAGCAGGCGCCGTTCGACCGCATCATCGTGACCGCTGCCGCAACAGAGGTACCGGAGATTCTCATCCACCAACTGGCCGTCGGCGGCCACCTGGTGATCCCGATCGGCCCGGAGCGCGGCGACCAGGAGCTCTACCGCATCACCCGCACGGAAGCCGGCTTCGAACCGCATCGCCTGTGCGCCGTTCGCTTCGTGCCGCTCATCTCCGGCGCGCTTCCGGAGGAGGAAGCGGCGTCCGCCGGTGCGAGCCGGCGGCGCGGTGCCGGCGCGTGAGCGGTCTCCACATGGCAAGGATTGGCGGACAGTGCGCCAGAATTCTCGTCGCGGCGCTCCTCCTTCTGCTCGCCGGCTGCAACTTCTCCGGCCGGCCGCCGCCGGAATCGCCAGCGGCGACGGCACCGGCAGCCGCGGAAGCAGCGCCGGTCGCCAGCAGCCTAGGGCCGGGCGCCTACAGCGCCTTTCCCGGAGACACGGTCTATGGCGTCGCCCAGCGCTTCGGCGTACCCGTGCGCACCCTGATAGAAACCAACGGGTTGAAGCCGCCCTACCGTCTGGTCGCCGGTCAGCGCCTGCAAGTTCCGGTGCGTCAGGAGCATGTGGTGCAGCCCGGCGACACCCTGCTCGCGATCTCCCGGATCTACGGCGTCGATCAGAGCAGCCTCGCGAGTGTCAACAACCTGAAGCCGCCCTATGCCCTCAAGGCCGGCCAACGACTGACCCTGCCGGGGCGTATCGACGCCAACCTCGCGGCAATCCCCCAGGAGCAGCAAGAGTCATCATACGTCGCGCCGACGGCCTCCGATGCCGGCACCACAGGTTCCGTGTCGGTCGAAGAATTGCCGGCGCCCACAGCACAGCAGCCCTCGAAACAACAGCCCGCCACGCCGGCGATGCCCGCCACTACCGAGCCGGTTGCGCCGCAGAAGCCGACCCCGCCGCCGACGACCAAACCCGCAGATACCGAGGTCGCCGCCATTCCAGCGCAGCCGGAACCGGCGCCGGGGCCGCGCGGAGGCGAGCGCTTCCTGTGGCCGGTGAAGGGCAAGATCATCTCGAACTTCGGCCCGAAGAAGGGTGGCCTGAACAACGACGGCATCAATATCGCGGCACCCGCGGGCACCAGCGTCATCGCGGCCGACAACGGCGTCGTGGCCTATGCCGGCAACGAGCTGCGCGGCTTCGGAAATTTGCTGCTCATCCGACACGCCGACGGCTGGGTCACCGCCTACGCCCACAATGAAAAGCTGCTGGTCAAGCGCGGCGAGAAGGTGAAGCGCGGCCAGGCCATTGCGCAGATCGGCAGCACCGGCAACGTCTCCGCGCCCCAGCTGCACTTCGAGATCCGCAAAGGCACCGATCCCGTCGATCCCCTCAAGTATCTCGGCTCGTAGCCGGACTCCCTCCCATCACTCCAGCCGCCGCCCCAGGCGCCCGGCCAAGTCCTGGATGAACTGCCAGGCAACGCGACCAGAGCGGGCGCCGCGCGTCACCGACCATTCGTTGGCCTCGGCACGGAGGTTTTTCAGCGACACGTCCAAGCCATAGTGCCGGGCGTAGCCTTCGATGATCGCGAAGTAGGTATCCTGATCGCAGTGATGGAACCCGAGCCACAAGCCGAAACGATCGGACAGCGATACCTTCTCCTCGACCGCTTCCGACGGATTGATTGCGGTCGAGCGCTCGTTCTCGATCATCTCGCGCGGCATGAGATGCCGCCGGTTCGAGGTGGCATAGAACACGACGTTGTGCGGCCGTCCCTCGATCCCGCCTTCGAGCACCGCCTTCAGCGACTTGTAGCTGGTATCGCTGCTGTCGAAGGAGAGATCGTCGCAGAACAAAAGGCAGCGCCGCGGACTCTCGCGCAGCAGCTTCAGCAGGACCGGCAGCGATGCCAGGTCCTCGCGATGGATCTCGACCAGGGCGATCGCCGCCGGCCCCTTTCCCGCATTCTCCTCGTTGACAGCGGCGTGCACGGCC
>JBGPEQ010000437.1:0-4166 GCA_041482855.1 Dongiaceae bacterium
CTGGCCCACCGCGAAGGTTATCAGTCGGTGGAACATCTGAAGCGCTACACCACCCTCGGCATGGGCACCGACCAGGGCAAGACCTCCAACATCAACGCGCTCGCGATCATGGCGGGCATGCGCGAGGTGGACATTCCGGCGGCCGGCACCACCACTTTCCGGCCGCCCTACTCGCCGGTCGCCATCGGCGCGCTCGCGGGGCGCAGCATCGGCCACCATTTTCGCCCGATTCGCCGCTCGCCCTTGCACGACTGGCACATCGCCAATGGCGGCGAGATGATCGAGGCCGGGCCGTGGCTGCGCGCCTGGTACTATCGCTGGGCTGGTGCGACGCCGGCGGCCGCCTATGTCGAGGAGATGAAGCTGGTGCGCGAGGGGGTCGGGCTAGCCGACGTCTCGACCCTCGGCAAGATCGACGTGCAGGGGCCGGACGCCGCCGAGTTCCTCAACCGCGTCTATGTCAACGGTTTCGCCAAGCTGCCGGTCGGCAAGGCGCGCTACGGCGTCATGCTGAACGACGACGGCCTCGTGCTCGACGACGGCACGACGACGCGGCTCTCGGAGACGCGCTACTTCATGACGACGACGACGGCGCAGGCCGGCGAGGTGATGTCGTGGCTGGAATTCCTGCTGCAGACCGCCTGGACCGATCTGCGCGTGCATGTGAGCTCGCTCAGCGACGAATGGGCGGCGATGGCGGTGTCCGGCCCCAAGGCGCGGGCCGCCCTCGGGCTCGCCTTCCCCGGCCATGATTTCGGCAACGAGCGGCTGCCGCATATGGGCTGCCAGGAGATCGCGCATGACGGCGTGCCCGTGCGGATCATCCGGCTCAGCTTTTCCGGCGAGCTGGCCTACGAGGTGTATGTGCCCGCCGATTGCGGCATCGCACTATGGGAGCATATTCTTATCGTGGGGGATTCCCTTGGCATCAAGCCCTATGGGTTGGAAGCGTTGGCGTCGCTGCGCGTGGAGAAAGGCCATGTCGCCGGCCTCGAGCTCGACCACCGCACCGGCCTCGACGATCTCGGCCTCGGCAAGATGGCCAGCCGGGACAAGCCCTATGTGGGCCGCGAGCTGCGGCAGCGGCCGGAGCTGCAGGCGCCAGAGCGCTGGAGCCTGGTCGGCCTCGAATGCCTGGAGCCGGCCCAGCGGCTGCGCGGCGGCGCTATCCTCTTCGCCGCCAGCGACGAGATCAAAGGCCATGGCCGCGGCTACATCACCTCCGTCACCTGGTCGACCGAGCTGGAGAAATACATCGCCCTCGGCCTCTACCAGGGCGGCCTCAAGCATGCGGGCGAGGAAATCGTCTGCGCCTATCCGCTGAAGGACGAACAGGTGCGCGCCCGCATCGTGGCGCCGCATTTCGTCGATCCCAGGAACGAGCGCCTCCATGCTTGAACCGAAATCGGCATTGGCGGGTGCGCTGGCGAAGGGTGGCCGCGACGGCGCCGACGGCCGGCGCCGCTGCCGGCTCGGCGAACTGCGCGGCTACGTCCTGCTGCAGGTCGCCGGCTTTCCGGCCACGATCGCCGAGGTCGAGCGGGTGCTGCCGGCCGCCTTGGGCGCGCCGTTGCCGCAGACGCCGAGCGAGACGGCCGCCGTCGGCGCCGGCCGGGTCTTCCGCACTGGCCCGCAGCAATTCTGGATCGTCGGCCCGGCCGATCGCGGCGACGTCGCCGAGGCGCAGCTGCGCCGGGTCATCCCGCCGGCCGTCGGCGCGGTGACCCCGCTCTCCCACAGCCGCACGCGCATCGTCATCGACGGCGCCTGCGCCCGAGACGTCCTGCGCAAGGGCATCCCGCTCGATGTCGATCCCGATGTCTTCCGCGTCGACCAGGCCGCTCTCAGCGGCCTCCATCACACGCCCATCCTGATCCATCGCGCCGGCGCCGACCGCTACGAGCTCTACGCCATGCGCAGCTTCGCGCTCAGCGTCTGGGAGTGGCTCGCCGACGCCGCCCTCGAATTCGGCTACGACATCGCCACGTTCGACGCTGCAGTGTAGCCGCGAGACGAGTCGTCTCCGCCGGCGGCCACGCCAGTCAATCGCGTTCCATGATCAATTTGGTAATCTGGCGCGACAAATGTCGATCATCGCCTTTGAAGCTCCTGATCATTGCGAAGAGGAAGACGTCGGGATCGATCTGTTCCAGCGCGAGCAGGTGGCCGGCCCGATTCGCGAGGAACGCGAGAAAGGCGAGCTGCGTCCTCCCGTTTCGGTCGCGAAACGCGTGGGTTGCATTGAGAGTTCCCAGGAACTGCGCAGCACCCGTCGCGAACGCCGCGGGCGCCAGGTCGCGCAAGAACCGCTTCGCTCTCAGGTCAGCGAACAAGGCTCTCATCTGGCCGGGAATATGTTCGGGATAGCAGAACATGCTATCCGCTTTGGCAATGCGTACGGTCCGAAACCCGCCGGCCCATCGATAGACGTCCTGGAATAGGTGGCGGTGAATTTCGCGATAGTGACGAACCGTGAGCCGACCTGCAGGGAACGGCTCTTCCGCCCTTTGCGCGGTCGCTATGGCCTCGAACCGCTCGAGCGCGGCTGGATCGCGAAAGCTCGGGATGTTCCTGATGACGGTCGTGCCCGCGTAGCAGTACGGGTCGACGATGGCCGTGTACGCCTCGTCGGTCAGGTAGCTTTTCTGCCGTATTTGTTCAGGATGGCCCGACGGCGCTCTGCGGCCGAGAGCCCTTTGCGGTCGAAATCCCGCATGTCCCGTTTCATCTCGGGCGTCAGGTGGATGCCCTCGACGGCGCTGATCTTGGCGAAGCCGCCACGACTGAGCACGAACTGCTCGTCGGCCTTGCTGCGAACAGGGGAAACGCCACTATTCCGCGCGATACCGCTCGTCTCCCCGGCGGCATAGCGAGCGGTCCTTCCGCTGTCGGCCGCGAGCGGCCGGGAACGCTTCGTTTTCTTGGGTGGAGCTTTGTTCACGATTGAACGATAGCACAAACCGGCAAGCCTTGCAGGAGCCCTCTTGCGCCCATGATCGGCGCCCGGGTTTCAGTCGAACAGGCTCGAAACCGAGCGTTCCTCGCTGATGCGGTGCATGGCTTCGGCCATCAGGGGCGCGATGGTGAGCTGGCGGATCTTCTGGGAGACGCGCACCGCCTCGGTGGCAGCGATGCTATCGGTGATGACGAGCGAGTCGATCGGCGAGGCGGCGACGCGGGCGACGGCGCCGCCGGAGAGCACGCCGTGCGTGACGTAGGCAGCCACCGATGCCGCGCCCTGCTCCTTCAGCGCGACGGCGGCATTGCACAGGGTGCCCGCGGAATCCACGATGTCGTCCACCAGGATGCAGCGCCGGCCGTCGACGTCGCCGATGATGTTCATCACCTCGGAGACGCCGGCGCGCTCGCGCCGCTTGTCGATGATGGCGAGGTCGGCCTCCAGCCGCTTGGCGATGGCGCGCGCCCGCACCACGCCGCCGACGTCGGGCGAGACGATGGTGAGGTTGCTGTTGCCAAGCTTCTCCTGGATGTCCTTGGAGAGCACGGGGGAGGCGAACAGGTTGTCGGTCGGGATATCGAAGAAGCCCTGGATCTGGCCGGCATGGAGGTCGAGGGTGAGCACGCGGTTGGCGCCGGCGACGGTGATGAGGTTGGCGACCAGCTTGGCCGAAATCGGCGTGCGCGGGCCGGATTTGCGGTCCTGGCGGGCATACCCGTAGTAGGGGATGACGGCGGTGATGCGGTGGGCGGAGCTGCGCTTCAGCGCGTCGATGCAGACCAGCAGCTCCATCAGGTTGTCGTTGGCGGGGTAGGAGGTGGACTGCACGACGAACACGTCCTCGCCGCGGATGTTCTCCTGGATCTCCGCGAACACTTCCATGTCGGAGAAACGGCGGATGCTGGCCTGCGTCAGCGGCAGGTTGAGATAGGCCGCCATCGCCTCGGCCAGGGGCCGATTGCTGTTGCCGGTGAGAATTTTCATGCAGGCCACCCCGATGCCGCGCCGTCGCCCCGCCAAGGCGCGCGGACATTATCAACCTGTCATCTGGCTGTAAACCACACACCACCGGCAGAGTCCGATGCCCGCGGCGGTTGTGCTGCGGGCTCCAGCGGAGCCGCAACGCGCAGGGCGAAGTCCATCTTCCCGTTGGAATTCTCGGCCCGTGGTAAAGGTTTATTAATCTTCTGGGCGTAGTGGAAAAGCC
>JBGPEQ010000438.1:0-4157 GCA_041482855.1 Dongiaceae bacterium
CGTCACGCTCCTGCGCATCGGCGCCGTCATGGTCGGCAGCGCCCTTATGGCCGTGGGCGGCGCCTTCCTCACGATGTCGGCGTTCAACGCCTTCTTCTTCCAGACCGTGAACGGACGCGGCTGGATCTGCATCGCCCTGGTGGTGTTCGGTTCCTGGCGGCCGGGCAAGGCGCTGCTGGGCGCACTGCTGTTCGGCCTCTTCGATGCCTATCAGCTGCGACTTCAGCAGGTGGCCCACGACTGGCCCTACCAAGTGTTCCTGATGCTGCCCTATGTCCTTTCGATCATCGCGCTCATCGTCATGTCGCGCCGCGCCGCCTATCCGCGCGCGCTGATGGTGCCGTATCGGAAGGGCGAGAGATGATGGCGCTTCGCGCCGGCTGTCGGCTTTCAGCTATCGGCCGGGCGCAAACGCTGATAGCTGGTGGCTGAGAGCTGAGAGCTGAGAGCTGAGAGCTTACACATGGACCTCATCATTCGCGGCGCGAACCTGCCGGACGGCCGCACCGGCATCGATATCGGAATCATGGGCGAGCGGATCGCCGCGGTGGAGCGCCACCTGCAGGCCAAGGGGACGCGCGAGATCGATGCGCGTGGGCGGCTGGCGAGCCCGCCCTTCGTCGATGCGCATTTCCACATGGATGCGACGCTGTCGCTCGGCCTGCCCCGCATGAACAAGTCCGGCACGCTGCTGGAGGGCATCCAGCTCTGGGGCGAGCTGAAGCCGCTGCTGACGGCGGAGGCGGTGATCGAGCGCGCGCTCGCCTATTGCGATTGGGCCGTGGCGCGCGGGCTGCTCGCCATCCGCAGCCATGTGGATATCTGCGATCCGCGTTTGCTCGCCGTCGATGCGCTGCTGGAGGTGAAGCGCCGGGTGAAGCCCTATCTCGACCTCCAGCTCGTGGCGTTTCCGCAGGACGGCTACTACCGCTCGCCGGGCGCGGTGAAGCAGCTGGAGATCGCGCTCGATCGCGGCGTCGACGTGGTCGGCGGCATCCCGCATTTCGAGCGCACCATGGCCGACGGCGCCGCCTCCGTGCGCGCGCTCTGCGAGATCGCGGCCAAGCGCGGCCTGATGGTCGACATGCATTGCGACGAGACCGACGATCCGCTGTCGCGCCATGTGGAGACGCTGGCCTGCGAGACCACGCGGCTCGGCCTGCAAGGCCGCGTCACCGGCTCGCATCTGACCTCCATGCATTCGATGGACAACTACTATGCCAGCAAGCTGATCGCCCTCATGGCGGAGGCCGAGCTGAACGCCATCGCCAATCCGCTCATCAACATCGTCATCCAGGGCCGCCACGACACCTATCCCAAGCGGCGCGGCATGACGCGGGTGCCCGAACTGATGAAGGCCGGGCTCACGGTCGCCTTCGGCCATGACTGCGTGATGGACCCCTGGTACTCCATGGGCTCCGGCGACATGCTGGAGGTCGCCCATATGGGCGTGCATGTCGCGCAGATGACCAGCCTCGAGGGCATGCGCGCCTGCTTCGCGGCGGTGACGGAGAACGCGGCGAAGATCCTCGGCCTCGACGGCTACGGCCTGGCGCCCGGCTGCTATGCCGACATGGTCGTGCTGCAGTGCGCCGATCCGAACGAGGCGATCCGGCTGAAGGCGACGCGGCTCCACGTCATCCGCCGCGGCCGCGTCATCGCGGAGACGCCGGCGGCCCGGGCCAAACTCGACCTCGCCGGCCGACCGGCCGCGGTCGAGTTCACGCACGCGCTCTCGGCTTAGGCTGCGCTCGCCGGCTTGTAGCCGACGGCCCAGAGATCGAAGCTGTTGCCGCGCTCGACCTTGACGCGATCGAAGCCGGCGTTGGCGAGCGCCTGCGCGAGCGTGCGCGCGGTGAAACCGGTGCGGTGAGCCATGAAGACGTTGCCCATGGCGATCTGCGGGCGGTGACCATAGAGGATGTCGAGCGGGGCGATCGGTCCGGCGGGTGAGCTATAGGCGGGCTCGTCGAGCTTGTCCTGGACGATGAGCTCGGCGACGCGCTGCAGGTCCGGCATGGTCAGCAGGGCGACCCCGCCGGGCTTGAGCACGCGTAGGAATTCGGTAAGCGCCACGGGAACCTCGTGGGCATACAGATGCTCGATGTTGTGCGACGACCAGACGCCGTCGACCGACGCCGCCGGGATCATCGGCATCGCCAGCATGGAAGCGACGACGTCAGGCTTCACGTTGGGATTGATGTCGACCCGCAGCTCGCGCCAGCCCTCCTTCCGGAAGGCCGCATGCAGCTTGTTCGGATTATAGGGCCCGCAGCCGACATGGAGGACGACGCGTGCCGGCGCGCCAGCGTTCGGCGCGCCTTGCAGATCGGCGGCTGGATCCAGCGACGTCTCCCTATTCCGCTGCGTGACGGACGACGGGCTTAGGCGTCTTCATCTCGCCCTGCTTCTTCATGGCCTCATAGACCGTCGGGAAGGTCGGGCGGTTGACGTAGCGGCCGGCGCCCTCCTTCACGTCGAGCTTGCCGTCGGCCCATAGCAGCTTGCCCTGGCTGAGGGTGTAGCTCGGCACCCCCTTGCAGGTGAGCCCTTCGAAGATGTTGAAGTCGACCTTCTGGTGGTGGGTCTTGGCGGAGATGGCGCGCGTGCCCTTCGGGTCCCACACGACGATGTCGGCGTCGGCGCCGACGCTGATGGAGCCCTTGCGCGGATAGATGTTGAAGATCTGCGCCGCGTTGGTAGAGGTGATGCGGACGAATTCGTTGGGCGTGAGCTTGCCGGTGTTGACACCGGTGGTCCAGAGGATGGCCATGCGGTCTTCGACGCCACCGGTGCCGTTGGGGATGCGCGTGAAGTCACCCTTGCCCATGGCCTTCTGCGGCGCGCAAAAGCAGCAATGATCGGTGGCGGTGGTCTGCAGCGTGCCGGCCTGCAGGCCCTTCCACAGCGCCTCCTGATGCTCGCGCGAGCGGAACGGCGGGCTCATGACGTGGGCGGCCGCGAACGTCCAGTCCTGGTGGCGATAGACGGCGTCGTCGATCACGAGATGGCCGGCCAACACCTCGCCATAGACGCGCTGGCCATCGAGCCGCGCGCGCGTGATGGCCTCAAGCGACTGAATGCAGGAGTTGTGGACGATATAGACCGGCGTGTTGACGATGCCCGCGATCTTGATGGCGCGATTGGCGGCCTCGCCCTCCACCTCCGGCGGGCGCGACAACGGGTGGCCCTCGGGGCCGGTGATGCCCATCTTCAAGAGTTTCTGCTGGAGGTGCCAGACGATCTCGCCGTTCTCGGCATGCACGGTGGGGATGGCGCCCAATTCGAGGCAGCGCGAGAAGCTGGCGATCAGCTGCTCGTCGCTCACCATGATGGCGCCCTTGTAGGCCATGAAATGCTTGAAGCTGTTGACGCCCTTCTCGCGCACGAGCACGCCCATCTCGTCGCTGACCTGGTCCGACCACCAGGTGATGGCGACGTGGAAGGAATAATCCTGGCAGGCCTTCTTGGCCCAGCCGCGCCACTGCTCGTAGGCCTCGAGCAGTGAGGTCTTGGGATTGGGGATGACGAAGTCGATGATCATGGTGGTGCCGCCGGCGGCGGCGGCGGCGGTGCCGGAGAGGAAATCCTCGCTCGCCACCGTGCCATGAAGGGCAGCTCCATATGGGTGTGCGGATCGATGCCGCCGGGCATGACGTACTGGCCGCCGGCGTCGACGGCACGGGCGCCCTGGGGCACATCGAGCTTGTCGCCGATCGCCTTGATGACGCCGTCGGCGCAATAGATGTCGGCGCGATAGGTCTGGTCGGCGGTGACAATCGTGCCGCCGCGGATCACTATGGACATCGGCTTCGCCTCCCTCCCGTGAACCTGATCGTTCAGTCAAATCTAGCGCCAGTGGCCGCTGCAATCCAGGCGGATTCGCCTCAAATGCCACAGACCCGCCGCTTTACTTTCGCAACGGTCGCACGCATCTAGTCCGTGCGCTATGCTCTGCTTCTCTGCCGCGATCATCCGCACTCAACGCACCTGTCGTTCAGGCGCGCTCCAGGACACCAGCCGGAAGTCGTGATCGTGCCGCGATGCGCGTGTGCCGTGACCTGTTGTCATGTCTTGCTAGTTGAGGAGGCCACATTGGCGACCGGTACTGTGAAGCGGTTCAACCCGACGAGGGGTTTCGGTTTCATCGTCCCCAG
>JBGPEQ010000439.1:0-4154 GCA_041482855.1 Dongiaceae bacterium
TACATCATCGAGCGCGAGGCCAGGCTGGCGCGCGCACGGGGCAAGGCGGCGGCGCAACACCAGGTCTTGGGTTCGCCGGAAGCAGAGGTTATCATCGTCAAGCGCGAGGACATGCCATGACGAGAAAACCATTCGGGTGGGCGATGACGGCCATGCTGTTGGGCGCTTGCGCCCCGGCGCCGCCCCGACGCGAACGATCGACTGATCGGCGCCTACCTGCCGGTAGAGCCGAGCGCCGAGCCGGAAGCGGAGTAACGCGAGCCCGCGTCTGCAATTGACCTTACCTGCCACCCCAGCATAGCCAAGCACGGCTTGGCGCCATGAACCGGCGCGCAAACATCGAATAAGGAGAGCGATATCGTGTTTCATCTCATCGGAGTCATAATCATCGGCGCCCTCGCCGGGTTGATCGCCAAGTTCCTCGTGCCAGGGCGCGATCCCGGCGGTTTCATCGTGACTCCGCTGATCGGCATTGGCGGCGCCGTTGTCGCGACCTATCTGGGCCAGTTCCTCCACTTCTACGAACCGGGCCAAAACGCCGGATTCATTGGCGCGGTCGTGGGAGCCGTCATCATCCTGCTGGTCTACCGCGCTATTCGCAGACGCTCCGGCAGTTAGTGTCTCCGTCGGGTGGGCGGTGAATTCCGGGGCGGCGACTGAATGATCCCGCTGCGCGACGACAATCCCACGACGATTCCGCCAATCGTCACCATCGGCATCATCGTGCTGTGCGCGCTGGTGTTCTTCTGGCAGCAGACCCTGTCGCCGGACGCCGGCACGATGGCCGTCTATTCCTATGGCGTCGTGCCGACCGTGCTGTTCGGCAACGACAGCCTACCGCCGGAGATCGCGCGCATCCCGCCCGAGCTTGCGATCCTGACCTCGATATTCATGCATGGCGGCTGGATGCACATCATCGGCAACATGCTGTATCTCTGGATCTTCGGGAATAACATCGAGGACACGCTCGGCCACGTCCGCTTCGCCCTGTTCTACCTGCTGTGCGGGGTGGCGGCGGCACTCACGCAGTCCCTCATCAATACTCATTCTGAAGTACCGATGATCGGCGCCAGCGGCGCCATCGCCGGCGTGCTCGGCGCTTATATCGTGCTGTTTCCGCGCGCGCATGTGCTCGTCCTCGTGCCGCTCGGTTTCTTCAGCCAGGTCATGCGGCTGCCGGCCTTGCTGGTGCTCGGCTTCTGGTTCGTCCTGCAGCTGTTCGAGGGCGGCCTGATGGCGCCAGGCGAGGAGGGCGGCGTGGCCTATTGGGCGCATATCGGCGGCTTCGTAGCGGGCATCGTGCTGATCTTTCTGCTCCGTGGGCGACCGCCGGCAGCCGCCCAGTGGCCGCGCCGCGGACCGTGGCGTTGAACCGGCCGGATACGAGCCGCGTTGCAAGACGCCTCGGCTAGCGCAATAATTGCGACGAACATAACCAATCGCCGGGAGGGCCCGTCTCCATGCAGATCGTCATCGACACCAGTGATTGGCAGAGGCTGTCGGCGCCGGCCCGGCAGGAGCTGTTGCGGCTGCTCGGCAGCGAAACAGCGTCGGTGGCGCCGCGCTCGTCGACGGAACAGCGCGGCTTTCGCTGGCGCGTTCCCCATGACTTGACGCCCGCGCTCGGCAAGAAGCTGTTGCGCGGCCTCGGCGAGGACGCGGTGAAGCGGCTGAAGCTGTTCGCGCGCAACGGCGGGAGGGTCACGATGCGCGATCTGCTGGCGGTGACCAAGGACAGCGACCTCCATGTGCTTTCGGCCTTCGAGGGCATCGTTACGCGCAAGGTGCGCCGCCTCGTCGGTGACGACAACAAGATCGTGTCGCTGATCATGTGGGACTATGACGCCGAGCAGTGGGACTCCGAGCACAAGGAGCTTATCGACGGCGTTTTCTACGTGTCGCCCGCCACCGCCCAGGTGCTGCAGCGGCAATTCGCCCGCGGCTGATCCGTTGATGCGGCGGTGGGCGGCCATTGCCGGCGTGATTGTCCTGGGCGCTCTGACGGCCGCCTGCGCGGAGAACCGCAGGCCGGCGGTAGCGGCCATGGTGCCGCAGAGCACTAACGGCGTCTTCGGTTACTCCGACAAGATGGTGGCGCCCGACCTCTACGAGGTCACCTATGTGAGCCCGCGGTTGCGCGCCACTCAGGATGCCGACGACGCCCACGGACTCGCCGGCGAGAAGCAGCGGGTCTATGACCTGGCGCTGTGGCGCGCTGCCCAGCTGGCGCAGGAGAAGAAGTTTCCGGCCTTCCAGGTGCAGCACGAGAGCCGCGACGTCGACGTCACCGTGCGGCGCGATCCCGTTTACTATCCGCCGCCGCCGATCTTCTTCGGCCCCCGTTGCCGTTGGGATTGCGACTGGCCCTTCGGATTCTGGCCGACCTATCCCTATGACTATAGCTACCGCACCAGGGCCGCCGGACGCATCACCGTGAATCTGACAGTGAAGATGCTGCCCAACGCGACAGCAGAGTCCGTGGACACGGCGGCGACCATCGAGCGCCTGCGCAAGGCCTACGGGTCGGCCACCTTCTCAATGACGCAGGCCAACTACTGACTGGCACCGCCGGGCCGTGCCGCCAGCGCGGCATTCTCGACCCTGATCCGCCATGCCAGCACGACAGCGTTCAGGAGCGAGAAGACGAGCGCGATCTGCCATAGCCCGAAGACGAGCGGCAGCACCGCGATTTCGCCGCACACGACGACGTAGTTGGGATGGCGAAGGAAGCGATAGGGACCGCTGCGCACGAGCGGCGCGTCGGCGAGGTGGATGATGCGCGTCGTCCAATACCGCCCGAGCGTGACCATCACCCAGGCCCGCCCGGACTCGAGGGCGAGATACACGACAAGCCACAGCCAGGAAATCGGCGCGGACGCCGGCACCGTCACCCATAGCGACACTATCCAGCCGGCATGCACGGCGACGATCAGCAGATAGTGGTCTGCCCCGACCTCCCGCGCGCCGCTCGCCAGCAGGCGGGCCGTGTTCCGGCGCGACAGCAGCAGCTCGATCGCACGTTCCAGCGCGACGAGGGCGACGAGCCAGTGCGGGACCAGGCTCACGTCACATGCATCAACTGGAAGCCCGCCGTGAAGCCCGGTCCGAGCGCCGACATCAGATAGCGGCCGGGCTTGCAATTCCGCAGCATGCGCTCGAGCACGAACAGCACGGTGACCGCCGACATGTTGCCGAAGTCGCGCAGCACCTCGCGCGCCGTCCGCATCGTCGCGGAGGCGCCGCCGAGGGCGTCCTCGAGCGCGTCCATCACCTTGGCGCCGCCGGGATGGCAGATGAAGCCGGCCAGGTCCTGCCAGCGCAGCTGGCGGCAGGAGAGGAAGGCATCGACCACCGGCCGCAGCTCACGGCGCACGAGAGCGGGAATATCGCGCGAGAACAGCACGCCCAAACCGTCCTCCTCGACCTGCCAGCCCATCACGTCGAGCGAGTCCGGCCAAGTGTGCTCGCCGCTGTCGCCAAGGATCGGTCCGTCGCCGGCGCCATTGATGAGCATGCCGGCCGCGCCGTCGCCGAAGAGGGCAGCGGCGACGATGTTGCTCTTGGAATTGTCGCCAAAGCGGAAGGTCAGGCTGCACAGCTCGACCACCAGCAGCAGCACGCGCCGGCCCGGACGCACCGCCGCCATCTCGGCCGCGCGCGACAATCCGATGACGCCGCCGGCGCAGCCCAGCCCGAACAGCGGCAGGCGGTGGGTATCGCGCCGCAGGCCCAGCCGCTCCATCAGCAGGGCGTCGAGGCTGGGCGTGCAGATGCCGGTGGTGGAAACGGTGACGATGGCGTCGACGTCCGCGACGCCGCAATCGGCATCGGCCAGGCACTTCAGCGCCACCTCGGCCAGCAACGCGACGGAATGCTCGACATAGAGCCGGCTACGCTCGGCCCAGCCATGCGGCTCCAGATACCACTCGCCGGGCATGCAGAAGTAACGCGTGTCGATTCCGGCGTTGCCGAACACGGGAATAAGACGATCGATCTCCGAGCGCCCGCGATCGAACGCCAGCGTGCTCAACCCGACGATTTCATCCTGGGATACCCGATGCTGCGGGACGGCCGTGGCAAGCGAGCACAACCTTGGCGATGCAGTCCGGTGTACATACTGGGTCAAAGCCTGTCTTGCTCCTCGCGTCGTGATA
>JBGPEQ010000440.1:0-4109 GCA_041482855.1 Dongiaceae bacterium
CGCTATCCGGGGAGCCTTGTGGCCGCGCGGCGACGGGTCGACGCAGACGTCTTCAGGCACCGAGCCATACTCCCTCACCCTAACCCTCTCCCGCTTCGCGGTAGAGGGGACACGATTGTGCGGCTCGCTCGCAATGCGACACGCCTTCGTCATTGATATCAGTCTACCTAGAACGTCACCGGCACCACCGGCGCTTCGCCTTTTTCGATCAGGTCGGGGATCTTGGGCGAGGCGTTTTCCCACACCAGCAGCATCGAACGCTTGGGCGAATAGCCCTGGTGGCGGATGTCGGCGGGCATGCAGGCGATGTCGCCGGCGCGCATGGTCACCTTGGCGCGCGGGCGGCCGGTGGTCTTGTCTTTGACGTCCCAGACGATCTCGTCGGAGAGCTGCACGAACCACTCGACGCGGTCGTTGCCGTGCTCGACCGGCAGAATGAATTCCTCCGAGGTCGGGCAGAACAGGCTCTCGCGCACGATCGAGCAGACCGAGGGATTCCAGGTCACGTCGGAGCGGGAGAGATAGGCGAACAGGTTGAAGGCGGAGACCTCGCCCTCGAAGCCGGGCTCCGGCTCGACCACCGGCGCGTCCTGCGGCACGTCCGCGAACATGCGGTTGACCGGAAAGCCGTTGGCATCCGTGCGTACGGGCGCGTCGCCGGGCAGCCCGACCATGCGCTGCGCCGTCACGCGCTGGCGGAGGACCGCGTTGTCGTTGGCGCCGTGCTTACGGCCCCAGGGCGCGCCGGTCTCGCCGGGCGCGGCGAAGGGATCGTAGCCCTGGTTCGTCCAATCGCTGATCATGGTCTTGAAGATCTGCATCAGCTCGTCGGACTTGAAGGTCTCGAGGAAATCGAGCTTGGCCTTGCGGTAGGCCTCGTTGTAGACGCCGGCGAACATGTCGACGGTGCCGTAGTGATTGGTGGTGCCGAACACGCCGTCGAAGTTCACCGTGCCGTAGAAGAAGTTCCAGGCGACGTCGCGCATGAGCGCGCGCAGGAAGGCGTCGATGGGGATGATGTGGCGGCCCTTCGGCCAATCCACATGGGCGAAGTATTCGTCGCGCCGGAAATTGAAGGAACCGGCGCTGAAGGAGCGGTAGCCCGTGTAGTTGTCGGGCCCCGAACTGTCCATGCGATGCTGGCGCGTCATTCTCTTCTCCCCGAATCTCAGGCGGTCTGGCAGATCTGCGCCCATCTCTCGATGGTGACCGGCCCCTGGATGGTCTGGATCATGGCGACCGATGGCTTGTCGGCATGGAAGCGGTAGGCGGCGCCGGTGGGCAGCAGCGCCATGTGGCCGCGGCCAAGGATGACGCGGCCCATCTTGCGGCCGTCCGGGTCGTCGATCAGGCGCACGGCGCCGTCCGTGCCGGGCTTCAACGCCGCCGCCGGCTTGGCAAGCTTCACCAGGTGGACCTCGATGCTCCCGTCCATGCAGAGGGCGAATTCGTCGTGGCCGCAGGTGAACCAGGGCGAGGCGCCCTCGGCCCTGATGGCCTCGATCACGTACTGGAAGTTCTTGCCGACGGCGACGCGCTCGTAGGGCTTGGACTTGGACGCGACATCGAAGACGTTGGAGAAGACGTAGTTTTTGGGATCGTCGTCGATGAGGTCGACCGCGCCCTTCCTGAAGTTGTCGAGCGAGCCGAACACGGTCGTGTAATCAGCCATCATCACTCCCTCCCATCGGCGCCGCCGGCGCCGGGTTTCATTGCCGCCCCGATGCGGACGGTTGGTATTTCCTGAATTCTACCATAGCACGCTGCAAGACCACGGTGCGTCCTTCGACAAGCTCAGGATGAGGGGCAATTTTGGTGGCACCAAGAAAGAACCTCATCCTGAGCTTGTCGAAGGACGCACGTTGCCGATCCAAGCCCGCGCGACGCATCAGCTTCCGGCCAGCCAGGGATAGCGCTGCGTGTCCTTGCCGGCATAGTCCGGATCGAGATAGATGAAGCAGCGCTGGATCTTCCAATCGCGGATCTCGAACACGTCGCACCAGCGGCCGGCGCCCGTCTCGGGCACGCCGGCTCGCCAGGGTCCATCCTTGTGCTCGCCATGGCTGGTGCCCTCGCAGACCACCAGGTCGCTGCCGCTGAAGATCCAGTTGAAATGGGAGTAGTGATGGGCGATCGATTTCAGCGTAGCGCCGACATCGCCGAACAGCTTGCCGATCTGCTCCTTGCCGCCGGCGAGCCCCCATTTCGGGAAATAGACCTGGGCGTCGTCGGCGAAGAGATCGAGGATGCTGCCGCCGTCCGAGGTCACGCCACCCTTGTCGAAGGCCTTCAGATACTCGATCGCGACCGACTTGCGCTGCTCGTCGGTCATGGTCTGGCGCGTCAATGCCATCGCGTGGTCCTCCCGGAGATCATGTCGTCATCGAATTATTCGATATTTGCGAACAAGATTAGGACCGGGCCGGCCCGGCCGGCTTGCAGGAAACCGGCGGGAGTGAGCAGGATCCTTACCTGAAGAGCAGGGCCGACTTTCCATAGCCTGCGGACGGATATAATCCTTCTTCTCTGGCGGCCGGGAGGGCCGAATGGCGTCTGCGAGCACGGCGACGTTTGGCGCGGCGCAAACCCATGGGCGGGCGTTGCGATCGGACAATCGGCTGATCGCCCATAGCGAGGGCTTGGGCTGGCGCCACCTGTACGCAGCCCGCTTCGTCGAGGCGCCGCTCGAGACGACGGAAGTCGCGGTCGAGCACCCCTCATTCATCTATCACCTGACGCGCCCGACGGAAGTGACGCGCAAGATCGAAGGGCGCGGCCGCGAACGCGATCTCATCGTGCCCCGCCGCATCACCCTCACGCCCGGCGGCACGATGGCGCGCTGGCAGCACTCGGGGCGGCCGGAAATCCTGCATGTCTACTTGCGCCAGCAGCTCTTCGATGCGGTTGCCGCAGAAATGTACGATTGCGATCCCGCGCAGATCGAGCTGCGCCCGCGCTTTGCCATTCAGGACCCGCTGCTGGAGGAGCTGGCGCTCACGATCGCGGAGACCCTGGGCGACGACTCGCCGAGTTCGGCTGTGTTCGCCGATACGCTCGCCCAGATGGTCGCGGCGCAGCTCGCGCGCGCGCATTCATCGCGGGCGCACGCGCTCCGAATGCACCCGCCAGACAGGCTGTCAGATCGGCGGCTGCGACGCCTGGCCGATCTGATCGAGGCCAATCTCGACGGCGACCTCAGCCTGGAAACCCTGGCCGCCGAAGTCGGCCTCAGCCAGCTCTACCTGATCCGCGCCTTCAAGGCCGGCTTCGGCTCGCCGCCGCACCGTTACATCCTCCTGCGCCGGATCGAACGCGCCAAGGAACTGCTGCGCAACACGGACATGCCGGTGGCCGAGGTCGCCTTTGCGGTCGGCTTCTCGTCGCAGAGCCATCTCTCCAACTGGTTCCAGCGCCTGGTCGGCATCGCACCGGCCGCCTATCGCAAGCGCTGCTGACGGCGCTGCGGCTCCTGCACCGCGCCGGATGCCAGCTCAGCCTTTGCCCCTGCGGCGATGCGTCCGGTGCGATGCTGATTTTGCGGTTTTGCGCGCTGCCGCGGCGAGCGGCTTGTAGGCGATCACCTTGATCTCGACACGGCAGTCGAACATGAAGTCGATACGGAAGATCGACCTGGTCGGGCAGTCGCGCTTGAAGAACTCGGCGTATATCCTGTTCATCGCCGCGAAGTCGCGCGGATCGCGCAGCCAGACCGAAGCATCGACGACATCCTCCAAGGTGCAGCCGGCTTCCTTCAGCGTCGCCTCGATGTTGCGCAACGTGCTGCGCGTCTCGTCCGCGACGCTGCGCGGCGGCAGGTTGCTGCCGTCGCTGATGACGAGGCCCTTGTCGTCATAGACGACATCCGGTGGGTTGAAACCATGGTCGCCTTGCGCCGAGGTAAACACGAAGTCCCCGGCGCGCATGGCCATCGATATGGGAAAGCCCGGCTCGCTGCCATACGCGATCTTGCGCGGCGCACCTGCAGCTGCTGCGGGTCGCGGTTTCCGGCTCGTTGACTTGGCCTTGCGCGCGGCCGTCTTCACTGAGTTTGCCATGATCCCCTCCGTGATCGAAATACCCTGTGCCGGCCTCAATGGTCGGCGAGGGCA
>JBGPEQ010000441.1:0-4095 GCA_041482855.1 Dongiaceae bacterium
CAAGCGGTATCGCGCGATCGGGCTCTTGGCGCGCTGCTGCGCGCAGACCCCTCCCCCAAACCCCCTCCCGCAAGGGGAGGGGGAGTTCTTTCGTTCGCCCCGCGACCTCGCCCGCGCCCTCCGCTATGATGCCGAGTCGATGACGGCTCTCGCCACAGACTGGCAGGCGCAGGACTGGGACGATCTCGTGCCCCGGCTGCTGCTGCTCGCGGTGTCCCGCCTGCAGCGCATGACCTGGCGCGGCCAGCGCCGCGGCCCGCCCCCAGGCGCCGCCGAGGCCGAGGATTTCGTGAACGATGCCATCTCCAAAACCATCGCCGGCGTGCGTATATGGAATCCGCAGGCTTGCACGCTGTTCCAGCATCTCGCCGGCGTGATCGTCAGCGACATCTCGCACGCCGCCGGGTCGATGGAGAACCGCTCGACCCTGCGCGAGGCGGCGGCCCGCGATGCGAGCGTGAGCCTGATCGCCGATGTGGGCGACGAGGCGCCGGACCAGGAAGCGGTAGCGGCGTGGCGCTCGGAGCAGCGGCGTCTGCTGGAGCATCTCGATCGCGTCGATCCGGGATTGCGGGCGATGGCCGAGTTGATGCTGGCCCAGGACATGCAGGAGACGGCCGATCTCAGCCGCGCCCTGGCCGTTCCTGCGGCCGAGGTCGCCAACCGGCGCAAGCGCCTGAAGCGCGCGGTGCGCGCCTATCTGACGGAGTACGTGTCGTGACGAGTGACGCTAAAGCCCACCGGCTCCTGGCCCTCCTCGTGGACGAGCGGGCCATCGAGACTGAACCGATAGCGGAAGTGCGCGCCGACCTGGCCGCGCTCGGCCTCGATCCCGCGCACGCGATCGCGTCGGCGCGGCGCCTGGCCGCAGGCGCGGCATCGGCGGCCGTCGCGCTCCTCGGCCGGATTGCCGAGGCGGAGGAGAGCGACGACGAGATTCGCCGCCTGGAGCAGGCCGACGTCGCCGCCGTCCGTCGAAGCCTCGACGGAGGAACGCTGGTCGCGACCATCGCGAATGCGCAGCGCGCGGCCGGCCGCGATTCGAACGTCGTCGGCCTGCGCCGGCGGCGCACGCGCCGGCTGCTCTACGGTCTGTGCGGCGTGGCGGCGGCCCTGGCGGCCTCGCTCGTGCTGGTGGTGGGGATGTCCGGCCGGCCGCCTTTTCCCGTGGCGAAACTGAAGGATTCCGCGGGGTCGGCCAGCACCCTCGCGTCCCAACCCGTAGCGAACGAGACCGACAGTCTTCAGAGCCGCATGCAACCGGCCGGGAACAGCCCGGCAGAGCCCGCTCAACAAGAGGCGGCGGCGCTGCCGGCGACCCCGCCGCAGTCGGCCGATGCGGAGACGACGACCCGCGCGAAATCGGAAGCGGACGAGAACGAGGTCTCGCAGGTCGCAAGCCAACCGGTATCGCAGCTGGCGGACGCCCCGGCGCAATCCGCCGGCTCGGTTACAACAGGCGCGGCGGGAGGACAATCCAACACGGAGGAGCTGCGCGGCGATGCGCTGGCGAATCGAATCGCCGGGCCGTTCGGGCTCAATCGACCGGTCGCCGCCCTGCTGATCGTCGACCCCAAGCTGGTGCCTGCCGGCTTGAAGCAGGAGAATTATCCAACCGGCGACCTGCTCGCGCGGCTAGGCGACGCCCGCCGCCTTGCCGGCAACCGCCCCATCGCCGCCCTGGTGACGCTGCGGCTGGCCGACCGCACGGCCGATGCTGTCGTCATCGCCGGCGCCGCGGCTGAACCGGAGCTGTACCGGGATCTGGACAAGGCCGCAGCTCCACCGGCTTCGCCGGCCGCGGCCGGCGGCGGCTACGACGTCATCCTGCTCGACCGCCGCTGACAGCCGTCGGGATTCGTGGCATTGAACCTGCCATGAAGAACGAGGGTTTGACCGAAGCCGAGATCGACGCGCGCCACGCCGAGAAGGCCGTCAAGCGCAAGGCCGCGCGGGCGAAGATCATGGCGACCAAGACGATCGAGAAGGGCCTGCTCATCGTCCACACCGGCAAGGGCAAGGGCAAGTCGACGGCCGCCCTGGGCCTGGTCATGCGCGCGCTCGGTCACGGCTTCAAGGTCGGCGTCGTGCAGTTCGTCAAGGGCCGCTGGACGACTGGAGAGCGCGTCATCCTCGAACGCTTCCCCGAACTCGTGACGATCAAGACCATGGGCGGCGGCTTCACCTGGGAGACACAGGACCGGGCGCGCGACATCGCCGCCGCCCGCGCCGCTTGGGAAGAAGGCAAGCGGCTGATGGCCGATCCCGATTGCAGGCTGGTGCTGCTGGACGAGCTGAACATTGTCCTGCGCTACGACAACCTGCCGATCGACGAGATCGTGGCAACGCTCAAGGCGCGCCGCCCCGACCTCCACGTCATCGTCACGGGACGCAACGCCAAGGAGCAACTGATCGAGGCCGCCGACCTCGTCACGGAGATGACGATGGTGAAGCATCCCTTCCGCAGCGGCGTGAAGGCGCAGGCCGGGATCGAATTCTGATGGCCGCCGCCGTCATGTTCCAGGGCACCGGGTCGGATGTCGGCAAGTCGCTGATCGTCGCCGGCCTGGCGCGCGCCTATACGCGGCGGGGCCTGCGGGTGCGGCCGTTCAAGCCGCAGAACATGTCGAACAATGCCGCCGTCACCGCCGACGGCGGCGAGATCGGCCGCGCCCAGGCGCTGCAGGCGCGCGCCTGCGGCGTCAAGCCGTCGCTGCACATGAATCCGGTCCTGCTGAAGCCGCAGAGCGAGGTCGGCGCGCAGGTGGTGGTGCAGGGACGTATCCTCGGCAATGCCCAGGCGGCCGACTATCATCGCCTCAAGCCGACGCTGCTGCCCAAGGTGCTCGAAAGCTTCGATCGTGTGCGCAACGAGGCCGATCTCGTGCTCGTCGAAGGCGCCGGCAGCCCGGCCGAGGTCAACCTGCGCGCCGGCGACATCGCGAACATGGGCTTCGCCGCGGCTGCGCGAGTGCCCGTGCTGCTGATCGGCGACATCGACCGCGGCGGCGTCATCGCCAGCCTCGTCGGCACCTGCGCGCTCTTGGAGCCGGATGAGCGCGCGCTGCTCAAAGGTTTCATCGTGAACAAGTTTCGCGGCGACCTGCGGCTATTCGACGACGGCCTCGCGATCATCCGCGACCGCACCGGCCTGCCGAGCCTCGGGGTCGTGCCCTATTTCGAAGCCGCGCGCCGTCTGCCGGCGGAAGACGCCGTCGCCCTGTCGTCATACGAAACGAACGGCGCCGCCGCGATTCGGATCGCAGTCCCCCTGCTGCCGCGCATCGCCAATTTCGACGATCTCGATCCGCTGCGGCTGGAGCCCGATGTCGCCGTCGATATGGTGGCGCCCGGACGGCCGCTGCCGCTTGCCGATCTCATCCTGTTGCCGGGATCGAAGTCCACCATCGCCGATCTTGCATTCCTGAGGGAGCAGGGCTGGCACATCGACATCGCCGCCCATGTCCGCCGTGGCGGCCGCGTGCTCGGGCTGTGCGGCGGCTACCAGATGCTCGGTCGGCGCATCGCCGATCCCCAGGGCATCGAGGGCCCGGCCGGCGCGGTCAATGGCTTGGCGCTCCTCGACGTCGAAACCGAACTGACCGGCGACAAGACCTTGGTGGAAGTTCACGGCGAAGACATCGCCGGGACGCCCGTCGGCGGCTACGAGATGCATGTCGGCATCACCCGCGGCCCGGCGACCGAGCGTCCGCTGCTGAGGCTGACGAACGGCGCCGGTTCGCGATCCGAGGGCGCCGTCTCCGCCGATGGCCGCGTTGCCGGCTGCTACCTGCATGGCCTGTTCGCGAGCGACGCCTACCGCCACGCCTTCCTCGCTGCCCTGAAACCGCGCGCGGCTAGCGGAGTTATGTACGAACACGAAATCGAATCCACGCTCGATGCGCTCGCCGATCATCTCGCCGGACATCTCGATCTCGACCGCATCCTCGCGATCGCGCGGGGCGGATAGGGCATCGTGCTTGTAGGGGCGACCGGCAGGTCGCCCGGGTCTCTACCGCGCCGCCCGCGGGCGACCAGCCCGTCGCCCCAACAAAATAAAAGCGACCCACGCCACGAACGCCGCCGGGATCACAC
>JBGPEQ010000442.1:0-4091 GCA_041482855.1 Dongiaceae bacterium
ACTCGTCGACCAGTTGCTCCAGGTCGCGCAGCGGGCCGTAGCTCTCGGCGCGGGTCAGCGGCGGTGTCAGGTGATCGACGATGACGGCGGCGCTGCGCCGCTTCGCCTGCGCGCCCTCGCCGGGGTCGTTGACGATGAAGGGATAGAGATGGGGGAGCGCGCCGAGCGCCGCTTCCGGCCAGCATTCCTCGGAGAGCGCGAGGGCCTTGCCGGGCAGCCATTCGAGATTGCCGTGCTTGCCCATGTGGATGACGGCGTGGGCGTCGAAGCTGCGCCGCAGCCAGGCGTAGAAGGCGAGGTAGCCGTGGGGCGGGACGAGATCGGGCGAATGGTAGGTGGCGGCGGGATCGATGTTGTAGCCGCGCGCCGGCTGGATCGCGATCACGACGTTGCCGAGGCGATGGGCGGGGAGATGGAAAGCGCCGTGGGCGAACAACGGATCGCGCTCCGGATCGCCCCAGCGTTCCCTGACTTGCGCTTGCACGCGTTGCGGTAGCGACGCGAAGAACGCGCGATAGTCAGCGAGGGCGAGAAGCTCGCCGACCCCCACCCTGCCCTCCCCCGCTGCGCGGAGGAGGGTTTTGTTGGTGCGGCCTGAGAGTAGCAAGCGCATCAATGCTGCGCTGTCGGTAGGTGCAGTGTCGACGCAATAGCCCGCTTGCCGTAGTGCGCGCAGGACTTCGACCGTGCCGGCGGGCGTGTCGAGGCCGACGCCGTTGCCGATGCGGCCGTCGCGGTTGGGGTAGTTGGCGAGGATGACGGCGATGCGGCGCCCAGCGGGCGTCGTCGCGCGCAGGCGCGCCCAGGCGGCGGCCAGCGCGGCGACGAAGGCGACGCGGTCGGGCAGCGGCCGATAGCCGACGATCGGACATTGGGTGAGCGGATCGCGCCGGGCCTCGGCCTTGAAGGCGACGGCGCGCGAGAGGATGCGGCCGTCGACCTCCGGCAGCGCCACATGCATGGCGATGTCGCGCGCGTTGAGGCCGTTGCTGCCGGCGCGCCAGGTCTCTTCGGTGCCGGAGGCGAACACCACCTGCAGCACCGGGCAGTCGGCTTCATCGAAAGGCGTTTCGCTGCGCGTCGCTGCGGGCTGCGAGAGCGCGAAGGCCGTCGCGTTCAGGACCACCGCAGGTGAGGTGCGCGTGCAGAGATCGCGCAGCAGCTCGGCCGCCACCGGTTCCTTGAGGCTGGTGACGTAGACGGGTAGCGCATTGAGTGCCGCGGCCGCCAGCGCATCGCAGAGCGCGTCGATGACCGCGAGGTCGCCGCTTTGCAGAAGCGCGCGATAGAACACGATCGGGACGACCGCGCGGCCGGCTGGCCAGTGTCGGCGCAGATCATCGAGCGCCGGCTGCGGCAGGCCGGGCCAATAGAGTCCGGCGCGCAGCAGCGTGGCGGGCTCGCGCCATTCATGCGCACGGCCGATCAGCGTGGCGGCGTAGAGCAGAAGGTTGCGGGCATTCGCCGGGCCGCCTTGCACGCAATATTGCCAGAGTCGATGCAGGGTCGGCGGATCGAGGGTCGAGAGCGCCGTCAGTTCGGGATCGGGCTGGTCGTCGCCGGGCAGCACGGCCAGCGCGATGCCGTTCCGGCTGCAGCAGTCGCTCACCTGTTCGATGCCGTAGGGCCAGTAGTGCGCACCGCCCAGCAAGCGCACGACCACGAGCCGGGCGTGCTGCAGGATATCCTCGACATATTTGTCGACCGAGAGGTTGTGGCCGAGGAAAAGGAGGTTGGCGAGGCGCAGACTGGGCGCGCCTACCGGCAGCGCCGCCTGCGCCTGGGCGAGGCAGGCGAGTTCGGTGTCGGCGGCCGAGAAGAAGACGATGTCGCCGGGCGTCTGGCCGAGATCGACGGCCTCGCTGCCGTCGGAGAGGACGCCGGGTTTGGCGGCCAGGAGATGCATGGCTAGCCGACGACGGCGCGGGTGATCGCGGCGCGATCGAGGCCCTTGAGGCCGATCACCACAAGACTCCCGCCGCGCGGCTCGTCCATGCGCCAGGCGCGGTCGTAGTAGTGCTGCAAGCGGGTGCCGACGGCCTGGACGACCAGCCGCATGTCCTTGCCGGCGACGGCGAGGAAGCCCTTCACGCGCAGGATGTCGTGCTGCTCGATCGCGCGCAGCAGCCGCTCCATCAGAACCTGCGGCGATGCGAGCGGATCGAGCCGGAGAGGGAAGCTCTCGAAGTCGTCGTGGTTGTGGTCGGCGCCTTCGGCCTCGTGGTGCGACGGGCGGGCAGCAAGATCGTCCTCGGCGGCCGCCTGCAATCCCAGCAACACCGTCGGATCGATGGCGCCAAAGCTGGTGGGTACCAGCTTCACACGCCGCGGGCTGCCGGCCTGGATCGCGGCCTCCGCACTCGCGCGGGCGGCGGCGTCGAGCTGATCGACCTTGTTGAGGAGGACGAGGTCGGCGCAGCCGAGCTGGTCGCCGAACAGCTCTTGCAACGGGCTGTCATGATCGAGGGAGGGATCGGCGGCACGCTGGGCGGCCACGGCCTTGGGATCGGCGGCGAACAGGCCGGCGGCGGCGGCCGGGCCGTCGACCACGGCGATGACGCCGTCGACGGTGACGCGGGTGCGCACCTCCGGCCAGTTGAAGGCTTTCACCAGCGGCTTCGGCAGCGCCAAGCCCGACGTCTCGATGACGATGTGATCGGGCGGATTGGCGCGGTTCAGCAGCTTCTCGATGGTCGGCAGGAAGTCGTCGGCCACGGTGCAGCAGATGCAGCCGTTGGGGAGTTCGACGATGTCCTCCTCCTTGCACGCCGGAATGCCGCAGCTCCTGAGGAGCTCGCCGTCGACGCCGAGCTCGCCGAACTCGTTGATGACGAGGGCGAGGCGGCGGCCGTTGGCGTGGCGCAGCAGATGCTGGATCACGGTCGTCTTGCCGGCGCCGAGGAAGCCGGTGATGACGGTGGCGGGAATCTTGACGGTCATTTCTCTTCTTTCTTCAGGAGCAGGGGCAGGCCGGCGGCGATGAAGTAGACGCGGTCGGCGGCGGCGGCGGCGGCTTGATTAAGGAAGCCGGCGTGGTCGCGGAAGGCGCGCGCCAAGGCGTTGTCCGGCACGATGCCGAGGCCGACTTCGTTGGAGACGAAGACTACGGGCGCGCCCAGACGCGGCAACGCCTCGACTAAGGTCTGCGTCTCGCTTTCCACGTTGCGGCCGGCCGCCATGAGATTGCTCAGCCAGAGCGTGAGGCAATCGACCAGGACCGCCGCATTGTCGCGCGTTGCCGACGCCAGCGCCCGCAGCAGGTCGAGCGGCTCTTCGATGGTGGTCCAGCCGGCGCCGCGGCGGGCGCGGTGGCGCCGGATGCGCTCGGCCATCTCGGCGTCGCCGGCTTGTGCGGTGGCGAGATAGACGGGGCGGCCGGGATGGGCGGCGATCAGGCCCTCGGCGAAGCGGCTCTTGCCGGAGCGGGCGCCGCCCAGGACCAGGGTGACCCGGGGCAAGGCATCGGCGTCGGATGGGTGGGCAGCGTGGGTCGCGGCCGGCGACATGGTTGAGCTCTCCTCCCGCCGAGGATGTGCGGACAACGAAGGGCCGAGGAGGTCTCCTGGCTCGGGGTCGTCGGTCGACGGCGCCTTCCCGGCCTTGCGGCCAGTGGTACTGCTGCCGTCGGCCTCGCCGCTCACAGTTGCGGGGGCAGCGCCGGAATGTTCACCGGCTTCCCTGGTCTCGGCCGGCGGCGACAGTAGCGCGCCGGTCGGGGTTGGGCCAGCCCAACATGCGATTCTGCAAAACAACCCCATGCATTAAAAAATCACCTATATATATCCATGAGTTGACTATGTTCACTTCCGGCACATCAGAGACCGGGGAGAGCGCGGGAGCGCAGCGTCAATAGCGGGATTCGAGCAGCCAGAGCAGTCCTTCGTCGAGGCGGTCGAGATAGGTCTCCACGTCATCAGCGGTATGGGCGAAGGAGACGGAGGGGCCGTGGATGTAGATCGGCTCCCAGACGAGCATCCAGGAATCGCCGACTCCAGCCGGCGGTGCCCGGTGAAATCGCCTGGAAGTGGAACCCGGGGGACTCAGGGCTGGAGATCGTGGTTTGGGAAATCACCTCGTCGGCGGCCGGCCTG
>JBGPEQ010000443.1:0-4086 GCA_041482855.1 Dongiaceae bacterium
CGCGATTGTGGCTCCTCGATGCCGCGCGAGCGATCGGTGGTCGGCACATTGTGGTCAGCCACGGCCAACGTGGCCTGGGGCCGGCGCACCTTGCGGTTATTCATGCGCAGGCCCTCGAAGGCCTGTGGGCTTGTCACTTCATGGACCAGATGGCAATCGACATAGAGCAGACAAGTGCCGTCGTCCTGGCGATGGGCCAGATGGCTATCCCAGATCTTGTCGAACAGCGTGCGCGGTTTGGGCATGGCGCGTGCTTTCCGTCGCGGCGGGCGACCTGCCGGTCACCCCTACTCCGCCGTTGCGGCAACCTCGGACGCCACAGCCGCGGTATCGCCTTCGATAGGAATGAGGCCGGCCTTCTCGGCGATGCGGGCGGCCTTGCCGCGGCGCGTGCGCAGGTAATAGAGCTTGGCGCGGCGGACGTCGCCGCGCCGCAGCACCTCGATGCCAGCGATGCGCGGGCTGTAGAGCGGGAACACGCGCTCGACACCTTCGCCGTAGGAGATCTTGCGCACGGTGAAGGATGAATTGAAGCCGGCGTTGCGGCGCGCGATGCACACGCCTTCGAAGGCCTGGACGCGCTCGCGCGTGCCCTCGATCACCTTCACGTCGACGCGGATGGTGTCGCCGGGCGCGAACTCGGGAATCTTGCCCGCCGCCTTGGCTTTCTCGATCTGCTCCTGCTCGAGCTTCTGGATGATGGTCGTCATGGTCGTCGTCCCTCGCTGGTGTTCGGTTCGGCGCGGTAGCGCGCCCACAGGTCCGGCCGGCGGCTTCGCGTGATCGCTTCAGCCTGCGCCAGCCGCCAAGCCCTGATCTTCTCGTGGTGGCCGGAGAGCAGCACCTCCGGCACGCCGCGCCCCTGCCATTCGGCCGGACGCGTGTAGTGGGGATATTCGAGCAATCCCCGTTCGAAGCTCTCCTCCTCCAAGGTCGCCGGCGCGCCGACGACTCCCGGCAGCAGCCGCACGACCGCATCGATCAGCGCGATGGCCGCGGGCTCGCCGCCCGACAGCACGAAATCGCCGAGACTAATCTCCTCGACCTGGCGCGCCTCCAGCACCCGTTCGTCGACGCCCTCGTAGCGCCCGCACAGCAGCGTCAGCGTCGGCCGCGCCGCCAGCTCGCGCGCCACGGCTTGCGTCAGCAGCCGGCCGCGCGGGCTGAGATAGACGACCGGGCCGCGGCCATCGCCCAGCGCCGCGGCGATCGCCGCGTCCACCACGTCGGGCCGCATCACCATGCCGGGGCCGCCGCCGAACGGGGTGTCATCGACGGAGCGGTGTTTATCGCGCGCGAAATCGCGGATGTCCACGGTTTCCAGGGCCCAGGCGCCCGCCTCCAGCGCCTGCCCCGCGATCGACTGGCCGAGCGGACCTGGAAACATCGACGGGAACAGGGTTAACACCCGAACGGTCCAGAGCGGCTCAGCCATGATCATGGGCCCCGTTCGCAGGCGACTCGACGTAGACGGGCGGATCGACGACGACGCGGCGGGCCGCGATATCCACCTTCGGAACGACACGGTCCGAGAAAGGCAGCAATTCCGTAGTGCCGTCGGCGCGTTCGATCTCCAGGACGTCGCCGGCGCCATAGTCGTCCACGTTCGCGATCCGGCCATAGACTGTGCCATCCGCCAGTTCCGCCGTGATCCCGATCAAATCCACGCGATAGTACTCATCTTCATTCGTCGACGGCAGCACCGTCCGCTCGACATAGAGCCGCAGCCCGCGGAGCGCTTCGGCGGCGGTGCGATCGGCGACGCCGTCGATGCGCGCGATCACGCCGCCCTTGGTCTGCCCGGTGACGATGAGTTCGAAGCGCTTCTGCCCGCTCTCGTCGCTCAGCGGCCCATAGGCGGCGACGGCGGCCGGATCGTCCGTGAAGGACTTGATCCGCACCTGTCCGCGCACGCCGTGGGCGCCCGCGATCGCGCCGACGAGAATCCGTTCGACCATCGATCCATCGCCGCCCGGCCGTTAGCTGGCCGGCGGCGCCTCTGCTGCCTTTGCCGCCGCGTCGGCCGCCGCCTTGGCGCGCTCCTGCGCCTTGGCCTTCGGCAGCTGCTTGGTGGTCTGCTGGCGCTGCGCCGGCGCCGGCCGCAAGCCGGCGCGGCCGAGGAAGATGGCGATGCGGTCCGACGGCTGGGCGCCGACCTTCAGCCAGTGCTGCATGCGCTCGGTGTCGAAGCTGACGCGCTGCGGATCGTCATGCTTCAGCATCGGATTGTAGGTGCCGATCTTCTCGATGAAGCGGCCGTCGCGCGGCGAGCGCGAATCCGCGATTACGATGCGGTAGAACGGCCGCTTCTTGGCGCCCGCCCGGGTCAGTCTGATCTTCAATGCCATTCGATTCCGTCTCCTTGATGATGAGAGTCAGGTCGTCTTCCCGCCGTCACGCTGGTCCGTGGCAGCAGGCTTCGATCTTGTGGCCGTCCGGATCGAGCGCGAACGCGCCGTAATAGTTCGGGTGGTAGAGCGGCCGCAGCCCGGGCTTGCCGTCGTCCTGGGCGCCGTTGGCGAGCGCCGCCCGGTAGAACTCGTCGACGGCCTTGCGGCTGGCAGCCGTGAAAGCGACATGGGTGCCGCCGCCGGCCCTGACCGGCCGGCCTGCATCGAGCGGTGGTCCGATCCAGAAGCTCGGCTTGTCGCCGACGCCGTAGCCGAGGCCGCCTTCATAGTCGTAGATGCGCGACACGCCCAGCGGCTGCAGCACGGCGTCGTAGAACGCCTTGCTGCGCGCGAGGTCGGTCACGCCGAGGGACACGTGGTCGATCATGACGCCACTCGTATCAATGCCGCTGCATCAGGGCCGAGAGGCCGTGGCGCATCAGGCCCTTCTTCCCGAGCTTGGTCATCTGCTTCATCATGCGCTGCATCTCCAGATGCTGCTTCAAGAGCTTGTTGACCTCGGACACGGAGGTGCCGGAGCCGTTGGCGATGCGCTGCTTGCGCGAGGCCTTGATGAGCTCGGGCTTGCGGCGCTCCTGCTTCGTCATCGAGGAGAGGATCGCTTGCTGGCGCTTCAGCAGCTTGGGATCGATCCTGGCCTCGGCCATCTGGCGCTGCGCCTTGCCGATGCCCGGCAGCATGCTCATGATGCTGTCGAGGCCGCCCATCTTCTGCAGCTGCTTCAGCTGCTGGGCGAGATCGTCGAGGTCGAACTGGCCCTTCTGCATCTTGGCGGCGAGCTTCTCGGCCTCGTCGCGCTCGATGGTCTCGACCGCTTTCTCGACCAGGCTGACCACGTCGCCCATGCCGAGGATGCGGCCGGCGATGCGGCTGGGATGAAAATCCTCGAGCGCGTCAAGCTTTTCGCCGACGCCGATCAGCTTGATCGGACAGCCGGTGACCGCGCGCATGGAGAGCGCAGCGCCGCCGCGGGCATCGCCGTCCACGCGCGTCATGACGATGCCGGTGACGCCCACTTTATCGCGGAAGGCCTGCGCCACGTTGACGGCGTCCTGGCCGGTCATGGCGTCGACCACCAGCAACGTCTCCTTCGGCTGCACGGCGTCGCGCACCTCCGCGACTTCGGCCATCAGCTCGTCGTCGATGTGGAGTCGGCCGGCGGTATCCAGCAGCACCACGTCGAAGGCACCGAGCCGGGCGGTCTGCAGCGCGCGCCGCGCGATCGCCAGCGGCGGCTCGCCCGGCACGATATTGAGAGTCGTCAGCTCGGCCTGGACGCCGAGGATGGCCAGCTGCTCCATGGCGGCGGGACGGCGGGTATCGAGCGACGCCATCAGCACCTTGCGCCGCTCGCGGGTCTTGAGGCGCAGGCCGATCTTGGCGGTGGTCGTGGTCTTGCCAGAGCCTTGCAGCCCGACCATGAGAATGGGCACCGGCGGCTGCGCCTCGAGATCGAGTGCGCTGCTCTCCGCCCCCAGCGTCTGCACGAGATGGTCGTGCACGATCTTGATGACCATCTGGCCGGGCGTGACGCTCTTCAGCACGGCCTCGCCGACCGCCTGCGCCCTCACCTGGTCGATGAAGTCCTTGACCACCGGCAGGGCGACGTCAGCCTCGAGCAGCGCGACGCGCACCTCGCGCAACGAATCCTGGATATTCACCTCGGTGAGCCGCG
>JBGPEQ010000444.1:0-4079 GCA_041482855.1 Dongiaceae bacterium
CAGCGTAGGCTGAACCAGAAGCTTCTGGGCCACTACGCGTACTATGGCATCACCGGCAACTATGGCGCTTTGCAACGCTATTGGTTCGCGGTGACGTTCTTGTGGCGTAAATGGCTGAGCCGCCGGGGCCGGCAGGCGCATTTGACTTGGGCGCAATTCAACTTGTTCCTGGGTCATTATCGTCTGGCCTGTCCGCGCGTGGTTCATTCGGTCTACCGTCGCCCAGCAAACCCTTGACCTGACGAGCCGTATGCCTTAATCGGGCACGTACGGATCTGTGCGGGGGGCGTGCCGTAAGGCGCGTCCCTACCGCGATAGTCGGTTTTCTGCTGCCATGTGGCCGCGAACGAGAAAAAGCACTCTGACCCAAAAAGCTGTGTTCGCAATGACCCCGATGGGACTACTGGTCCAGTTGGAACCATTTCGCTACGGGTGTGAGCTTTGGAACCAAATCGAACGCCTCCTGACTAAGGTCAAGGCACTCGTTTGAGAAGCTAAATATCTGCTTTGGCGTCCAGGTCTCGGTTCTCATGTTCAAGCCTTTTCTGCCCTTCACTGTGAATGCAATCTGCAGATGGGTTGCAGTCGGATACACGACAGCGTGGTGATAGTGCGCCAGCTTGTTTCTTCGTGCGCGATGCTTGTCTGCGCCAGCTACGATCTGACTGATTGAGTTCGCCACAGCAGGAGGCTGTTTCGTCACCTCTGAAAGGGCAGAGAGAAGATCCAATCTGGCGTCGAAACTCAAGCTCGCGCAAACCGCGGCACCTTTTCCGGGATTCTCGGAGTCAATGAGAAACTCGATCAACGTTGTAAGTGCTCTTTCAAGCGTATTGAACGCGACGATAAATCTGCCGATTGCTTTCTCAAGCGGCACCCGATGCCTTCTCTGAATGTGCCACATCTGTTGGAACGCCGATGGTCTTCGTGCCATTGGCCCCACGCCTCCTCGCTAATTGACGGCAAGGGTATTCCTCAACCGGAGCCGTGGCGAGTCGCCGCCCGGGCCAAAGTCCATATGCAATTTTTCCTGCCCACAAATGGAGAGGGGACCTCTGTTGAGATGCCGTGCGTCGGTTCGCAAGATGCGCGTATCCCCGAGTCCTGCAAGGGGAGGGCAGAAGGGAGCACGGCATCGGAGTGACGGCTCGGATCTGCATATGGATATCTGATTCATAATATTGTATAACTTGCATATCTTTAGCCATTGACCAAGCATGATTAGTGCCGGTCAACTTCGCGCGGCCCGCGCCCTGCTGGGGATCGATCAGCGGGACCTGGCGGATCTGTCCGATCTTTCGGCGCCCACCATCCAGCGCATGGAGGCCAGCGACGGCGTGATCCGCGGCAACGTGGATTCGCTGATGAAGCTGGTTGCCGCCCTCGACGCTGCCGGGATCGAGTTGATCGGCGAGGGCGCCGCCAGCCAGGGCGGCGGCCGCGGGGTGCGATTGAAGGCGCCGACCGCGAGCGCGAAGCCCGTTCCCCAAAGAAGCAGAAAGGTGCCGGCCCGTCGGGCAGGATAGGTAAGGCGCGATGGCAGCCGTGATCCTCTTGTCGTGCGTGGCGGTCCTGCTGGGCGTTGCAGGATTGGGCGCAGCGATCGGGCGATCGGCTACCGGGACGCCGATCGTCTATGGCGCCAGCCTCGCGGCGTCCGCTGTTGCCGGCGCTACGGCGCTCGCTCAGCTCATCGTCAACTCGAGCGCGGCGCCGGAGCTGACGCTGCCGCTCGGCCTGCCCTGGCTCGGCGCCCATTTCCGCGTCGACGCGCTGGCGGCGTTCTTCCTCCTGGTCGTCAATCTCGGCGGCGCGGCCGCCAGCCTGTTCGCGCTCGGCTATGGCCGCCATGAGCATGCGCCGCTGCGGGTGCTGCCGTTCTATCCGGCGTTCCTGGCCGGCATGAATCTGGTCGTGCTGGCGGACGACGCCTTCACCTTCCTCCTGTCCTGGGAGTTCATGTCGCTCACTTCGTGGGCGCTCGTCATGGCCCATCACCGCGTGCAGGACAATGCGCGCGCCGGCTACATCTACCTGGTGATGGCGAGCGCCGGCACCTTGACGCTCCTGCTCGCCTTCGGCCTGCTGGCCGGCCCCGGCGGCGGCTATGATTTCGCAACGATGCGCGCCGGCGATCACGGTCCCGTCCTCGCCGCGCTTGTTCTGACATTGGTTCTCCTGGGCGCCGGCTCGAAGGCGGGTCTGGTGCCGCTGCATGTCTGGCTGCCGCTCGCCCATCCGGCGGCGCCCAGCCACGTCTCCGCGCTGATGAGCGGCGTGATGACCAAGGTGGCGGTCTACGGCTTCATTCGCGTGGTCTTCGATCTGCTGGGACCGCCGGCCTGGTCGTGGAGCATGGCGGTGCTCGCACTCGGCGGCATCACCGCGGCGCTCGGCGTGCTCTATGCGCTCATGCAGCACGATCTTAAGCGGCTGCTCGCCTATCACACCGTCGAGAACATCGGGATCATCTTCATCGGTCTGGGCCTCGCGCTCGCCTTCGAGGCGAACGGCATCGGCTGGGCGGCGGCGTTGGCGCTGACGGCGGCGCTGTTTCACGTCTTCAATCATTCGATCTTCAAGAGTCTGCTGTTCTTCGGCGCCGGCGCCGTTCTCAACGCGACGGGCACGCGCGACATGGAACATCTGGGCGGCCTGATCCATCGGATGCCGCGGACGGCCTTCGCCTTTCTGGTCGGTTGCGTCGCCATCTCGGCGTTGCCGCCGCTCAATGGTTTCGTCTCGGAGTGGCTGACCTTCCAGGCCATACTTGTCAGCCCGCAACTCGCCGAGTGGGGCCTCAAGGTCATCGTGCCGGCCGTGGGCGCGCTGCTCGCACTGTCGGCGGCGCTCGCCGCCGCCTGCTTCGTCAAGGCCTTCGGCGTGACCTTCCTCGGACGCCCGCGGACGCCGGCGGCGGAGAGCGCGCAAGAGACCGACCGGTTTTCGCTGGCCGCGATGTTCGCGTTCGCCGCGATCTGCCTCTTGGCCGGCATCTTCCCGGGATTCGTGATCGACGCCTTGGCGCCGGTCGTGCAAGGCTTGGTTGGCGGCCGCCTGCCGGCGCAGGCCAGTGAGCGCTGGCTGTCGATCGTGCCGATCGCGGAGGGCCGCAGCTCCTACAACGGCCTGCTCCTTTTTCTGTTCATCGCGATATCGGCCTCGACGGCGGCCTTCGTCATCCATCGCCTGGCCTCGCGCGCGCTGCGGCGCGGGGCGGCGTGGGATTGCGGCCATCCCGATCCGAGCCCGGCGACGCAATATACGGCCGGCAGCTTTGCCCAGCCGATCCGTCGCGTCTTCGGAACGGTCGTCTTCCTCGCGCGTGAAGAGGTAACGATGCCGCCGCCGGGGGACGCGCGGCCCGCGCGTTTCGAGGTCCGGCTGCGCGATCTCGTCTGGGAGGTGCTGTACGCGCCGATCGCCGACGTCGTCGCGTTTGCCGCCGACCGGTTCAACCGCTTCCAGTTCCTGACCATCCGGCGCTATCTCAGCCTGGTCTTCTTCCTCCTCGTCCTCCTCCTGCTGGCGCTGGCGATATGGCCGTAATCCTCGACTTCATCGTCCAGGGGATTCAGATGCTCCTGGTCCTGCTGCTGGCGCCGCTGCTCGCGGGCTTCGTGCGCAAGGTCAAGGCGCGGCTGCTGCTGCGGCGCGGCCCCTCGGTCATCCAGCCTTATCGCGATCTCCTGCGGCTGCTGCGCAAGGAGGTCATGCTGGCCCGGAATGCCTCCTGGCTATTCCGGGCGACGCCCTATCTGATCTTCGCCGCGACCTGGGTGGCGGCCGCGCTCGTGCCGACCTTTGCCATCGGTCTCGAGTTCAGCTGGTCGGCCGACCTGATCGCCATTACCGCGCTTCTCGGCAGTGTGCGCTTCTTCCTGGCGCTCGCCGGCATGGATGTCGGCACCAGTTTCGGCGGCATCGGTTCGAGCCGCGAGGTGATGATCGCCTCGCTCGCCGAGCCCGCGATGATCATGATCGTGTTCACGCTGGCGCTCATCGCGGGATCGACCCAGCTGTCGACGGTGGCGAGCTTCATGCTGTCCGGACACGCCGGCCTGCGGGTGTCGCTCGGG
>JBGPEQ010000445.1:0-4078 GCA_041482855.1 Dongiaceae bacterium
CGTTGGCGGCCGCGATGAGACTCTCGTCCTTCGGTACCGCCGCGGCGGTCTGCACCTGCTGGGTCACTTCGCTGAACGCCGCCGTCAAGCCGGCCGCGTTATTCGCTTCGTAGTACTGGCCGCCGGTCTTCTCCGGAATGCAGCGGATGGTCTGCGCCTGCTTTTCGGTGAGCGTGAAGCCGACCACGTCGACCCGCAGGTCGAGGCCGGCATCGGCCACCTTCTGCGCGGCTGCGCACACATCGCCGCCGCACTCCTCGATGCCGTCCGTGACGAGCACGACGCGATTGGATTGCCCCTTCAGCGCGGCGAAGCTGCGGACCGCCTGCTCCAGCGCCGCCGCGATCGGCGTCTCGCCTTTGGGCTTGAGGCCGGCGATCCGGCGCGCGATCGCCGGCGCATCGTCGGCGCCGATCGGCGATACCAGCTCGATGTCCGTGCAGTCCTTGGCCCGGCGGTGGCCATAGAGGAGAAGGCCGATGCGCGCATCGGCGGGCATGTCCTTCAGCGTCTGCGCCATCACGCGCTTGGCGACGGTCATCCGAGCCTCGCCGTTGTCGACCTTCTTCTTCATCGATCCCGACGAATCGAAGATGAACAGGACATTCGTTTCGGCACGCGCCGGCGCCATCCCCGCAACGAAGACGGCAAGGAACACGGCCAGCAACAATCCGCGCAGATTCATGGACTCCCCCGACCGCTCGACCCCCGCAAACACCGCCGCATCATAGACCGAGTCGCAGAGGCCTCGGAATCGGAAATCGCCGGGCAATGACCGCGAGGTCGGCGGTAAGCAACTGTCGCATGACGCTGCAATGACGCTTTGCAGACTCGCCTACTCAGACGTCACCGGCGCGAAAGCGCTACGGGATTCACACATCTCCAGGAGGTGCAAGAAAAGAACTCCCCCGCCCCTTGCGGGAGGGGGAGTACTTTCTTGGCGCTCCACCAAGATGTGTGCATGCCCAAGCGCGAAAGCGGGGGTCCAGGGTAAGCGACGAGTTGTTGCTCTGGGTTCCCGCTTTCGCGGGAATGACAAGCAAGTAAGAAGGATTGGCTGTTCATGCCATCGCCCCACGGCCGCCCCGACCCGGGATTGACGGCGGCGGCGGCCGGCGGCAGTGTTGCGCTGCATGACCGCGGCCATGGTTGGATCGATGCATCATCGCGCGCGCGTTGGCCGCGCTTGAGCAGCCTCCTGCGCTGCAAGCTGCCGGGCCGCCCGTTCCCGCCCGAATCGGGTCGGCCGCAGCCGCCTTCCCGGCCCCGCGCCATCGGCCTGCTCGGCGGGTCGTTCAATCCGGCCCACGCCGGGCATCGGCATATCAGCCTGATGGCCCTCAAGCGCCTCAAGCTCGACGAGCTCTGGTGGCTGGTGTCGCCGCAGAATCCGCTGAAGCCGGTGGTCGGCATGGCGCCATTCGCGGAGCGGATGGCGGGCGCCAGGGCCTTGGCGCGCCATCCGCGCATCCGCGTCACCGGCATCGAGGCCGCGCTCGAGACCAGCTATACGGCCGAGACGCTGCGGCGGCTGATCCGACGGTTTCCGCACATTCGCTTCATCTGGCTGATGGGGGCCGACAATCTGGCCCAGATTCACCATTGGAAGGACTGGACACAAATCTTTAGCACTGTTGCCGTTGCGGTTTTCGCCCGGCCTTCCTATTGTTTAAGGGCGTTGGCCAGCCTCGCCGCTCATCGATTCTCAAGGAATCGGGTGCCAGAATCGGCAGGCGGGGCATTGCGCCGGCGGCGGCCGCCCGCCTGGGTGTTCCTGGTCGGGCCGCTCAACCCGCTGTCGGCAACGGCCATCCGCGCCCGGCGCCGCTCCTCCCGGTCGGAACGCGCCCCGGGTTCGAAACGTTAGGGATCGGGGTCGCTGCAACAACGCGAGGGTAACGACAATTCCGCGTCGCAAACAGGCCCAAGGGACCTCATCCCTTGATCTCTCCCGCCGGCTTCTCGCGATGGTCGAGAAGTCGCTCGACAACGACAAAGCCGAAGACATCGTCGTCATCGACCTCAACGGAAAATCCAGCATGGCCGACTTCATGGTGATCGCCTCCGGACGGTCCCAGCGCCAGCTCCACGCCATGGCCGAACATTTGCAGGCCAAACTCAGGGAGCAAGGCGTGACCGACGTCGGCATCGAGGGCGCCCGCGTCGGCGATTGGGTGCTGATCGACGGCGGCGACGTCGTCGTGCACCTGTTCAAGCCGGAGGTCCGCCGCTTCTACAACCTCGAGAAGATGTGGGGCATCGTGCTGCCCGCACCGGAGCGCCTGGCCGCGATGGCCTGACGCCCGCCCGCATCCGCGCTGCACCGACGGGCTCGCCCCGCAAAGGCGGGAGCGAGAGGTGGCGGCTGTTAGCTTTCAGAGTTCAGCTGAGAGTCCCACCCCGCTGAACCCTTGACCCACACCGCCCGGGCGTAAGAAGGTTGCGGCGGCCGGCAGGGGGTGCCGGCAGTATCAGGGGGATTCATGAGGACATGGCTGCTCGGGACATCCGCGCTCGCCGCCATCGGCTTGCTGAGCGGTGAAGTCGCCGCCGCCGACGGCATCACCCTGCACATCGGCGGGCGCTATCTGGGCGCCGCCGGCGGCACGATCGGCGAGCACAGCAACGTCTTCGGGCTCGAAGACCGCACCCGCGACTACGTCTTCAAGCAGGACGTGGAGGTCTACTTCCTCGGCGAGACCACGCTGGACAATGGCCTCACCGTCGGCGCCCGCGTCGAACTGGAAGGCCAGACCTCGACCGACCAGATCGATGCCGTGTTCGCCTATTTCAGCGGCGGCTTCGGCGAGATCCGCTTCGGCGACACCTTCGAGGCGCTGGCGCAGCTCTGCTACACGGTGCCGAGCGCCTCCTCGATCTTCGGCGCCGACAGCCCGCTGTTCAACTTCTCCAACGCCGGCATCGCCGGCTATTCCGGCACCAACGGCACCTGCTACGGCATCGACGACAAGTCGACCAAGATCGTCTATTTCAGCCCGACTTTCGGCGGCTTCCAGTTCGCCGCCTCCTTCACGCCCGACAACACGGAGGACACACGCAATACCCTGAACGGCGCCGGCACCCGTCTCAAGACCGATGCCGGCCAGCTGTCCGAGAATCTCTCGGTCGCCGCCACTTTCACGCAGGAGTTCAACGGCATCGCGCTGGCGGTGGGCGGCGCCGGCAGCTTCTCGTTCGACCGCGAGAACAACAACTCGCCCTTCTTCGACGACCGCCGCGAATACAACGCCTATGCCCGCGTCGGCTATGCCGGGTTCACCTTCGGCGGCGCCTATTCGTTTCGCGATACCGTCTTCCTGGGGCGGGACTCCGAGGTCTATGGCGTCGGCGCGACCTATGACTGGTCGCGCTACTCGGTCGGCCTTGGCTGGACCCATGGCCGCTACGAAATGAAGAACTTCGGCAGACCCGAGGACAACCACGATATCTACGCCCTCACCGGCTCCTTCCAGCTGGGTCCGGGCATCAGCATCGACGGCCTCGTCGGCTATTCCGACTACGATTCGGACAGCACCTTCTTCGACTACAGCACCGTCGAAGTCGGTCTGGGCACGGCGATCACGTTCTAGGAGCTATCGGTCATCCCCTGAGCTGATCGCTCGATTTTTCGGCAAATGTCCGGACAAAGCGGCTCAAGCAAGGCGCGAAGTCCTCTCGTTACCAAGGGTTAACGTCCGCGTCGCATTGTGCACGATGGCGCGCCGGGTGTCGGGGCGCCGACCGCTCCAGGCATGGAAGCCGCACGCCCATGATAGACGACGCCGCATCGACGGGACCGCGCAGCCTGCTCCGCCGCGCCGGCCTGCCGGCGGCCGCGGTGGCGGCCAGCACTGTCCTCGGCGTGCTCTTGTTGCCCTACGCCAATACCCTGGTGGCGCTCCTGCTGCCCAACGCTCTGGCGATCGCGCTGCTGCTGACCGCCGCGGTCATCAACGAGCGCCGCCGCGTGGAAGCCCGCAGGCAGCGGGCCGAAGACGAATTGCGCGCCGCCGAGGGCCGCGCGCGCGCCGCCGAAGCCTGCCTGCTCGATGCGATCGACAGCCTGAACGAAGGCTTC
>JBGPEQ010000446.1:0-4073 GCA_041482855.1 Dongiaceae bacterium
CTTTCTCAAATGTCATTCCCGCGAAAGCGGGAATGCAGGGCAACTGCACCGTCGCTTGCCCTGGACCCCCGCTTTCGCGGGGGCGACAGTCTAAGGGAAATGCGAAGACAAGAGACATTCGATCTTATCCTAGCGCCCATGAGGGTTAGGGTGAGGGCGTATGGCTCGGTGCCTGATGCCTTTGTCTCGTAAACGGTGAATCGCGGCATAGCTTGCGAAACTCCCGTAGCACGCTTGTGCCAATGAAGAGCAGGTACTGAGCACAGGCACGAAGCACCGAGCCACAGTCCTTCACCCTAACCCTCTCCCACTTCGCGGTAGAAGGGACATTATCGTGCAGGCGGTTTTTTACACATTGTCGCATCGGTGTCGCCGAATATCCGTCTTGATTTCATTCTTCTCCGTGTTCTGTGTGTCTGTGTGGTGGATCTTTCCGTTGTCCCATGCCGAGGACCTTTCCGTGCGTAAATTGATCTTACGCATTAATCTCATTTTTCCGCTTGTGTTCGCTCTATGTTCTAGGTATGATACGTTACCCTTCCCACCGACAAGGAGCAACAAGCCATGACACTCGACGAAACCATCGCGCTGGCGACCGAGCAGGCGGAAGACCTGGCCGGGAAGGCGGCGCCGGCCGATCTGCTGGTCGGCGTCGCCGACAATGAATGCGGCCCGGTCGTGCTGGCCGACCTGCTGGCCCATGAGCTGGTCGCCAGCCATCGCCTGATGCAGCGCCTCGCCGCCGCCACCGACGGCGTGCTCTGCTGGTCGCAGGAGGTGAACGGTGCCGACGAGGCGACCGGCCGGCCCGCCGGCGACAGCGCGGCCGCCGATCTCGCCGCCGCCCGCTTGGCGGGCGTCGCCGGCCGGCTGATGGAGCAGGTGCGCCTGGGCCTCGTCGCCCTGCGCCGCCTGCGCCCGGATCTGCCGCAGGACGAGGAGGGAGTCTGGCTGGCGCTCAGCTGGACCGACGAACGCTGCTCCCCGGAGGAGCTCGAGCGCCGGGTGGCTGCGGCCAAGGCCGCCCGCGCCCAGAGGGAGGATGATCCGCCGGCGCCCAAGGCCCGGCCCTTGAGCGAACGCGCCCAGGCCGCGCGCGCCGAGGCCATGGCTGTCGCGGCCGAGTTGGCCAAGGAAGCCGGAGTAGCCGAGCTGGCGGTCGCGGCGACAGCCGAGGACAGCGGCACCTACTTCCTCGGCCGCCTCTTCGCCCTGGAGCTGGGCGCCATCCACGACCTCACCATGCGCCTGGCCGGCTGCGCCGACCGCGCCTTCGAGCGCGCCGTCGAAACCCAGGAAGAGCCCGCCGTCGCCCTTCAGCTCTCGACCGCTACGGCCCGCCTGGGCGACCGCTTCCGCCGCGGCGTGCTCACACTGCAGGGCCTCACCGACGGCGGCCCCGACAAGCCGCGCAAGATCGCCGGCACGGTCTGGGGCGGCCCTGAGCCGTCTCTGAACGTGCGCGCCAGCAGCCCCGCCAACGACATCCCCGACCCGCTGGCCGCCGCCCCTGCCGCCTCGATTCCCGCTGGGCATGGGGTGCACCCGCCTTCGCGAAGCCCGCTTCGGCGGGCGAAGGAAGGTCGCTCAGATTGGCGTCCTCCCGCCCGCCCGGTCGGGACGACGCGCCGGGCCGCGGCCTGAGTCGCCGCTGGGCATGGGGTGGATCGGAGGGATTCGACAGCGCCGAGGCTCACACCACGTTCAGCTCGAAGATCGGCCGATGGCTGAGCACCCGCTCGAAGCCGAAGCGGCGCAGGTCGAGGCTGCGGTAGGCGCCATAGGCGATCAGTTCGGCGAGGGCGCGGCCGACGGCGGGCGACTGCTGCAGCCCGTGGCCGCTGAAGCCGTTGGCGAAGTAGAAATTCCGGACCTCCGGGTGCGGCCCCAATATCGCGTTCTGGTCGAGGGTGTTGTAGTCGTAGTGCCCGACCCAGGCGCGCACCAGCTTGATCGCCTCGAAGGCGGGTATGCGGTGCGCCAAGGTCGGCCAGACCACGTCCTCGTACAGCTTGTAGTCGATCTCGAAGTCCGTGGTGTCCGGATCATCCGCTTCCGTAGGCGAGATGCCGCCGATGAAGGTGGCGCCCTCCGGCCGGCACCACACGCCCGTCGGATCGATGGTGAGCGGGGCGCGTTCCGGCTTGTCGCGGCAGTCGAAGACATAGACGACGCGCTTGCGCGGCCGCACCGGAAGATCGACGCTGATCATGGCGGCGATCTCGGCGGCATGATAGCCGGCGGCATTGACGACTGCGCCGCAGGCGAGGCGGCCGCCGTCGCGCAGGCTCACGCTGGCGATTTGGTTGCCGACCCGTTCGAGGCCGGTGACCTCGTCGTCCCGGTAGGTCACGCCGAGCGAACGCGCCTTGCGGCGGAAGGCCTGCAGCAGACCGTAGGGATCGGTCCAGCCCTCGTTCGCCAGGCCGAAACAGCCGCCGGCGAGATCATCGACATTGAGCCAGGGAAACCGCGTCTTCAGTTCCGATGGCATCAGCAGCGCCACCTTGGCGCCCAGCGACGTCTGCGTGGTGTGGTTGGTGCGCAGCGTCTCGAAACCCGTGGCCGTCGCCAGGAACAGGTAGCCCCACTCGACGAACGGCAGCTCGACCACCTCGCCGTCGACCGCCAGGTATTCGCCGGCGTCCTTGATGAATGCCGCGCCGAACATCGACATCCGGATGTTCTCGGGCGTCGAGAACTGCTGGCGCACACCGCCCGCCGAGCGCGGCGTCGCCGCCGTCTCGTAGGTGGAGTCCTTCTCGACGACTACGATCGAGCCCTTGAAGTCGGTGCGCCCGGCCAGGAAGTAGGCGATGGCGCTCCCGATCACGCCGCCGCCGATGATCGCGACATCGCAGGAGTGCATCGGGCCAGACTACCCCGCGAAGCTCGGTTCGGCCACGCCGCGCACGCCGGGTTCGCAGGCGAACAGACTGCCCGAGAGCGGCGCCTCCTGCAGCTGCGCATCGCTGAGGCCATTGCTGGCGCTGGTGATGTAGAGCGTCTTCAAGTCCTCGCCGCCGAACGCCGGCGCCGTCGGCCGCGGCACCGGCAGCTTGATCGCGCGGTCGATGCGGCCGTCGGGCGCATAGCGCGTCACGCGCCAGCCGTCCCAATGGGCGTTCCACAGGAAGCCCTCCGCATCGACGGTCATGCCATCGGGATAGCCGGCGTCGTCGGGCACGGTCGAAAAGGCGCGGCGCGGCCCCACCTCGCCGCTCGCGAGATCGACATCGTAGCGGAAGATCTTGCGGGCAAAACTGTCGGCGAAATAGGCGGTCTTGCCGTCGGGGCTGAAGGCCGGGCCGTTCGCGCAGATGATGCCGCTGTCGACCTTGCGCACGCCGAGCCTGGCGTCGATGACGTAGAGGTTCCCCGTCGGATCCTTCTCGCCGCGGTCCGCGCTGCCGGTCCACAGCCGGCCCTGGCGGTCACACTTGCAGTCGTTGAACCAGTTGCCCGGCAAGTCGGCCTCGGGGTGCAGCAGCACTTGGCGCCGGCCGCTGACGGCATCCACGGCCGAAATGCCGTCTTCCTTGACCACGATCCAGCCGCCGCGCTCACGGAACGCCAGGCCGCCCACATAGGTGCCGATGTCCGCCCGCAGCTCGTCGTTGCGGCCGCTTGCCGGGTCGAACCGATAGATTCCCGGCCGCAGCAGATCGATCCAGTACAGGCGCCGCTCGCCCGCGTGCCAAAGCGGGCCTTCGCCCAGATTGCTGCGGATCTCCAGAACGCAGGTAGCCGATGCCGTCGCCATGCCGCCGCCCCATTAACCATGCCCGCCCGATCTAAGCCGATAAATCGGCCCGCAACAATCACCTGGAATGTGGTTGCCTTCCGGACTTATGCTGCTGAGGCATCCCAGGAAGGGAGAGCAGGTAATGAGTCGTGCCTTTGTCAAAGAAGCGGACGGCGAGCAGCCCGGCGAAGAGCTGCCAGAACGCCCGCAGAGTCCGCATCCGAACTATGTGACCGCGTCCGGTCTCAAGGCGCTGCAGGAGCATTTGGCCAAGCTGCAGGAGGAGCGTCGCCATCTGACCGAGGCCGGCGAGCCGGAGATGCTGGGC
>JBGPEQ010000447.1:0-4070 GCA_041482855.1 Dongiaceae bacterium
CGATCGTGGTGGGTATCGGCCCGTCGGCATGCGCCGAAGAACTATGGCAACCTGTCGCGCGCCCTCGAACTGTGGTCGGCTTCAGCCACGGCCTCGATCGGCTTTCGGACCGCCTATCCCGACCGGGTTTATCTGTCCACCTATGAGCGCCTCATCACGGACACCGAGGCGGTGATGCGGGAGATTTCGCGGTTCCTCGCCATCGAATTCGATCCCGTCTGTCTGAAACCCACCTATCTCGGTCGGCCGATACGGGCGAACTCATCGCACCCGAACGAGGATCACGGCGTCAGCCTTCGCTCGCTCGATCGGTCGCAGGAATTGGAGACGGCCGACCGAATGGCGATCGAGACCGCCGCCATGCCGCTATACAATCGGGCGGTCGAACTTTCGCGGGTCTGACGGCGACGATTGAGACCGGCGTCCGCGCGGTGAGGGTAACCTTGGGGCAGCCGGAGAGCGGAGTGACCGCCGTCACAGCCGCCAGGACTGAGGCGTGCCATACTGGCGGGAGAACCCGTCGCCAATCATTTGCGGAGAGCCCGATGGAAGCCTGGTGGTCCGAGGCGACCAACCTCGAGTTCGCAAGCCAGAACGGCGGCGCCTACAACGGCGGGCCGTTCCGGGGCGTCATCCACACGACCGAACTCATGGATTTCAAGCCGTCGAAAAAGAACTATTTCGGCAAATTCGACCCGCCGCATTTCACCCTGGTGATGGAGAAGGGGGAGCCCCGGTTCTACCAGCACTTCCCCATCACGGTCGGCGCCCGCGCCTTGGAGAATCCGCCCGGCGGCGTCGAGACCAACCGGCGCTCGGCCATCCAGATCGAGCTGGTCTGGAAGGCCGCGGAAATCCACAACCTGCCCGAGGCCATGGTCGAGCGGCTGTGGGATTGGATGCGCTGGGTCGAGACTCAGGCCGGCGTCAATGGTTCGAACTATGCCGAGTTCAAGGGCATCGAGGCCAAAGGCCTCACGGGCGCGGCGCGCATGACCGCCGCCGAGTGGAATGCCTTCGACGGCTGGTGCGGCCATCAGCACGTCCCGGAGAACGTGCATTGGGATCCCGGCAAGCTCGATATCGGCAGGCTCCTGCGCATCACGCGTCCCGGCACGCCGCCGCGCTGCGAAGTCGCCGGCTGGTTCGGCACCAACGCCATCTGAAGGCAGGAGCGGGTCGTGCGAGCCTCTCGCCAAGTGTGCGACGCTTCGAGAGCGAGAATGTGGGGTTGACCGCCGCCGGCGCGCCAATAGCATAGACGGAACGCGCGCGAGCGCGATCTCGCACGCGCCGAGCTTCAACATCCGAGAAGACGCGTTGCGCGGCATGGATATCGGCACGTCATTGACGCTCACCGCATCCGGCAACGGCCGGCCGATCCCGACCAATATCGCCGAACTCCGCCGGCTCGGTGAATTCGCCACTTGGCGCGCCGCGCACGCTGCTGGTGATCACGATCTCAACACCTTCGCCCTCCGCGCCGACCCCACCGTGCCGGTCGACGGACTCGATCCCGGTATGACGGTCTGGATTTCGGCGCAGTAGCCGGGCGTGAAACATCGCGCCCGCCGGTCCGCGCCCGTCGTACACGCCCTGGCGCGCTCTTCCCACGCTTGCGCAGGAAATCGTGTCTGACCCCAATAATTGGCGTCCTTGGCCGCAACGGTCCCAGGAAAGACGCGTGCATTCGCGATCTGGCATCCTGTCGGACCACGTATATCGCGGGCCGATGCGGTGCAATGCTATCACGTGCGGAACGGGCGCCGTCACCGCGGGCAGGCCTTGGCGCTCCTCTACGTCTCCCACCGCGTGCGGTCCCGGGTCGTGATGCTGTCGCGCGAAATGACGCACGTCCGGCAGTTTCGCTCGCGATCGCCCCCTGCGCTGCAATGGCTTAACGTTCGGGAAACCAGTTGGGTGATACAGCACGATGCCGAGCTGCCGTCATCCGGCTCGCGGCGAAGACCTGTGGGCAGGCGCGCGGAGAACGGCTCGGCGGCCAGGTGTCGTGAAAGGCGCAAGGCAGATGGCGATCACCTTCCTGCAGGCGCGGCCCCTAGCCTCGAAACGGCGAGATGCGCGGGCGAAGGCGCTGGTCACTCTGGCGATCGGAAGCGTCATTGCCGCGATCGGCCCCTTCGATGTCGCCTTCGGCCTTGCGACGGGCGGCTCCGCGGTGCTGCGGGCGGTCGCCTTGCCGGCGATGGGGCTCGCCGGATTGTTCTTCGCAAGCCGAGTGGGGTTGACGGTGCCGACTGTCGGGCTGCGCCACCCCCTTCGCGCGCCCCTCGCCGTCGCCCTTGCGGTTGCCGCTGCGGTCGCCGTGATCGACGGCTTCATTTTCAGACCGCTTCTTCCCCCCGATTACGTCGAGTATTTCAGGAAGAGCGATGACGCAGAACGGCTACTCTATTTCATGCTGCGCGCTTTCAACGAACAGATCATCTACCGCCTGTTCCTGATGTCGTTCCTCGTCTGGGGGCTCGGCCTGATATGGCGCGGCGACGGCGATCGGCCGGCGAATGGCGCCTACTGGGCCGCCATGATCGTGGCACAGGTTGCCAACATCTCGATCAACATCCCGCTCCCGGCCACGCCGACTATGCTCTGCTACGACATCGCCCGGTACATCTGCCCCGGGATCGTCTGGGGATATCTCTATTGGCGGCACGGATTCATGACGGCCGAGGTGGCGCACGTCGGCACCCATCCCTTCCTCCAGCCGGCCCTCGGTTACCTGCTCGCTTAGGCCGATTGATTTGGTGCAGCGTTACCGCAGTGCCGTCATATGGTCGGTTGCGACGAGAGTCCCCTATTTGAATACAGACCTTAGGCTAGAGCTGTGCCAGCGGGTCGCTTCCACGTCCAAGGAAAGGCCAGACTAGCGCCGTCAGCAGGTTCCGCGGCGGGTCGCGCGTATCGAGACCGGTCACAGGGAATTCGCCGGGCCGTGGCCGATGGGCCGTGCCGAAGATCACGTCGAAGATCGGGAAAAACGCAGCGAAGTTGCGGTTGAAGTGCTCTGGCCTTGCCGAATGGTGGATGCGGTGGAATTGCGGACCGTTGAGGAGCATCCAGAGTTTCCCGAAGTGCACGCGTAGGTTCAGGTGGCTGACGAAGTGATACAAACCGGCGACGCCATAGATCGCGTAGACCGTCGGGGGAACTTGAAACAGGATTCCGACGACGGGATAGACGAAGATCGCCTTGATGACGGGCTCGAGCCAGAAGGCTCGGGTGGTCGTCGTGACGTTGACCGACGGATCGCTGTGATGCAGCGAATGCATCGCCCACAGAAATGGGATGGCGTGTTGCGCGCGGTGGAAGACGTATTCCATGAAATCCATCGCGAAAAGGAAGATGGCCGCCGAGCCGACGACCGTCCAGCCGCCATCCGGAAGGCGAAACAGGCCGCCGCCGCAAAAATTGACGATGCTGGTGCCAATCGCAGCCGCGAGCGGATTCAGCAGGCAGAGGATGGCCGCACAGGCCATCGCGTAGCCCAGGTTCAGGACAATGTGACTGAGGGGCTGCGATCTTTCCGCCGGCGCCATGCGTTCGACCAGCGTGCCGATCAAGAAAATCGGTAGGCTGGCGAAGAGCGCCGATACCTTCATAAACGCCAGGAGCGGAGCAAGGAAACCCATGCGACGACGAATAGGGTGTTACAGCTTAACAAGCGCTAAAGAATTGACGCGTGCGGAGGTCCCGCGGCCGGAACGCCGCCCCGATAAGGGGTGCTCTCTGTTTGGAATGTTCTGTTTTGTTCTCGCTCGATCCTTAACATCGCGGATAGTCCAAAAAGCAGCTTCTGTGATTGGGGGGACGGCGCCAGGGCAGCCTCCCTTCGAATTGTCTCCGGGCCTTCTTACCGCTATTGCACGGCAGAAATGGCGCCGCCTGCCGCCGTGGTAGAAGTGGGGTCGGGTGCGCCGGGAGACCGGCAAGGAGTAGGTGGTGAGAGTCCACTGCGATGAAGGAGTAGCGAACCGCATCGGCCCCGAGCCGTGCGTTTCCGGCCGCGAGGCTGGGGGCGAAGCGTCGGTAGGGGATCGTATAGGCCAGCC
>JBGPEQ010000448.1:0-4058 GCA_041482855.1 Dongiaceae bacterium
AGATACGTGCCGGTCTACGACCCGCAGGTGGTCGTCGTGCAGAACTATGCGGCCTATCCGCCGGTGGTCTACTCGAATCCCTATCCCTACTACTACTCCCCGGCGGCGACGTTCTTCGCCGGCGCGCTCGTCGGCGCCACCTTCGCCTATGCCTTCGACTGGCACGACAACAATATCAACATCAATACGGGCAACAACTGCTGCGGCCGCGGCAACGTCAACATCAACACCGGCGATATCAACATCGGCAGCGGCAATATCAACGTCGACTCGAAACGCTTCAACGCCGACAAGCAGCGCGCGGGCACCCAGGACAAGATGACCTGGGATGGCCAGAAGGCGCGCCAGAAACAGGGCCAGACCAAGACCAAGAGCAAGACCAAGCAGGCAGTTCCCGCGGCCTCCGGCCAGGGCAAGGTGAAGCAGGGCCAGGGCGTGGCCGGTGGCGGCCAAGCTGCGACCACCAAGAAGACGCCAGGCAAAACCAAGCAGCAGCCGGGCGGGCAAAAGCCGCAAGCCGGCACGGCCAAAGGCCTCGGCAATTACGAGACCGGCCAGAAAGCGAAGAAGGATAGCAACCGCGGCAATGCCAGCAAGGCATCCGGCAGCACGAAGAAGACCGGACAGGGCGCGTCCACGGGCAGCCGGCCGTCGCAATCGTCCGGCGCCTTCGGCGGCTACGGCAACGGCAAGAAAGCCGGCACCCAGAGCAGCCGCGGCAACCAGAGCATGAAATCGAGCGGCCAAATGCCCCGGAAACGCAAGTGAGAGAGCGGCTTTGAATGGATAAGGGAGAACGGCAATGAAGTTTGCAAAGCTGATAGCTGGCGCCCTGTCGCGCGCCGCAGGGATGGCGGCCGCGCGCGTCGCCGGACGCAGGATGGCCGGCATGCTCGTGATCGCCGTCGTTTGCGCGCTGGCGACGCCGGGGCGGGCCGCGGATCAGAAGTCGTTCGCGACGCCGGAGGCGGCGGCGCAGGCGTTGCTGACGGCCCTGGACAAGGACGACAACAACGGCTTGCTCGATATCTTCGGCAGCGACTACGAGCAGCAGCTGTTTTCCGGCGATGAACGGCAGCAGCACGCCAACCGGCAGCAGATCCTGCAGGCGGCGCGCGAAGGCATGGAACTGCGCGCCGACAGCGAGACGACGCGGACCATCGTGATCGGCAAGCAGGCCTGGCCGCTGCCCATTCCCATCGTGAAGGACGACAAGGGCTGGCATTTCGATACCGCCGCCGGCATCGACGAAATCGTCGCGCGGCGAGTCGGCGCCAACGAGCTGGCCACGATCGCCAATCTGCGCGCCTATGTCGACGCCCAGACCCAGTATGCTGGCGCGGATCGCGACGGCGACGACGTTCTGGAATACGCCCAGAAGATCACGAGCGAGGCCGGCAAGAAGGACGGACTCTATTGGGAGGTCGCGGCCGGCTCGGACGACGAACTCAGTCCGTTCGGTCCGTTCCTCGCGGACCATGCCGCCTATCTCGGCGATCGGCAGTCCGACGATCCCTTCATGGGCTACTACTACCGCATCCTGACGCGCCAGGGGGAAAACGCCCCCGGCGGGCGCTACGACGACGTCATCAACGGCAACATGATCGCCGGCTTCGGGATGGTCGCGTTCCCCGCGGAATACGGCAACTCCGGCGTCATGACCTTCATCGTCAGCCAGAACGGCCGCGTCAACCAGAAGGACCTGGGCGAGAAGACGGAGGTCGGAGCGGCGGCGATACAGGAATACAATCCGGACGACAGCTGGACCGAAGTCAAGGAGTGAAGGTGCGATGATGGAGCGGGACAAAATGAAACGGCGGCGGCGCCTGCAGTCCTGGGCACGTCGAGCAGCGAGGTTCGCGCGGTGTGGTCTGGCGGCCGCCGCAATCGCCGCTGCCGTCGCCCGGCCGGCCGCGGCCGATGACCTGAAGAAGTCCGGCACGGTGCAGATCGAGCAGGTGCAGATCGCCTGGATCGGCAGCGGCAATCTCGGCGGCGGCAAGCTGCAGTTCGCGGGTCGGACCTACGAATTCACGATCGGCGGGCTGGGTATCGGCGGCTTCGGGGTGTCTAAGATCACGGGTACGGGAGAGGTCTACAATCTTGCTAACCTCTCCTCCTTCCCTGGACGGTATCTTCAAGGCCGCTATGGGCTCGCCGTGGGCGACGTCAGTACGGGCGAACTGTGGCTCAAGAACGCGAAGGGTGTCGTTCTCCACCTGAAGGCGGAACGCAAGGGCCTGGCGCTGTCGCTCGGCGCCGATGCGATCTATATCGAGCTGGAATGATGACAATAGCCAAGGAGCTCTCATGGAAATGCTGAAACGATTGGCGCAAATCGGCGTTCCTGCCGCGCTCGCGCTTTCGTTGGGCCTGGTCCGGCCTGCTGGGGCCGCGGAGGAAGCAACGGTCGAGGCCTTCTCGGCGTGGCAGGGCCAAGGGCATCTGTTCGAAACCGGCCCGGCGGAACTGACCTTTGTCGGCGCCTTCACCGGCACGATGTACGTCGACACCGAGAAAGGCCCGCTCGCCTCGGGCGCCATGGTCTGCCCGGCCGTCGTTACGATCAATAGCGACGACGGCTCGCAGGAGGGCAAGGGCCGCTGCGTCATCACGGCGAAAGACGGCGCGCGCGTGTATGCCGAGATTTCCTGCGCCGGGTTCCATCTCATCGGATGCGACGGCGACTTCAAGCTGACCGGCGGCACCGGCCGCTTCGAGGGCATCAGCGGCGGCGGCCACGTGACGATCCGCAGCGAGTTCGGCGAGATCGCGCCACTGTCCAAGGCCGCCGCCCAGGAGACCGCCACGGGTATCCTCTATCTGCGCGAACTCAGCTACAAGATTCCGTGACGCTTCCCGGAGCACGCACGATTCCATAGTATCCAGTATCCGGTAGTATGGTTCGCATCGGCGAAGCGGCAAAAAGAGGGTGACTGCATGAACTTGCGGAGAACGCTGAGTGCGCTCCTTTTTGCGGCGCTCATGCTGCCGGCGGCAACGGCACACGCCGTCAATCCGTTCGGGCGATCGGGATTCGAGCTGACCAACGGCGACATCACCCTGATCACCGAGACGACCCGTCCGTTCTTCGAGGACGACACCGTTCCCGCCGGCACAGTGAAGAGCTGGAGCAATGCCAAGAGCGGCAACGGCGGCACGGCGACCCTCGTCGACCGCTTCGAGCAGAAGGGCATGCCCTGCCGCCGCATTCAGCATGACATCAAGCTGAAGAAGGTGGCCGACCCCTTCCGCTTCATCATCGACCGCTGCCGCGTGGCGGATGGTTCGTGGAAGATGCTCTGACGATCCTCGGAGTGAATGGCCGGGAGCAGTGCCGCGGGGCGCGGCGGTGTTCGAATGTGGGGAGCAACAATAATAGTTCGGCCAATCGGGCACCCGCCTGGCCGGCCTTGATCGCTACGCGGCGCCGGCCGCACACTGGAGCTGTTCACCCTGGATCGCCAGGAGGAGGCGGTGCTGCTCCCCCCATATGGGAGGTGTGAGGAAAGACGCTGAAGCATAGAATCGCCGCGATCGTTGGCCATGGAGCCAACTTTTTTCTGTGTGTGTCATAACGGAAACTAGCATTCTGATCCGGGCCGCACAGAGATTTTGTCCGCCACTGCACTTCTTGTGAATCTCTCGTTCCCATCTCTGTCACAGTTCTTTCGTGGTCCATGACGGCTTCTAGGATCCAACTCAGCCGTACGATGTACTGGAAATGGCCGATCCTACCCTCGTGTGGAACAGGGAAGATCGTGGACAGGAAACAACCATGACTGATGTCCATAGCATTGTGCACCTGTTTCGCACTCGCGCCGAGCGAGCGCCGGAGTCGACACCAACGCCGCCGAATTTCATTGTCTCGGTACCGGCAGGGCCGGATGCCGACGATATGATTCAGGTGTCGGTTGAAGCGCCAGCGGTGGAGCCATTCGACATTGCCGGTGCCGCGTTCGGCATTGTCTATATTGACTCGAAGGGCGAGCAAACCAAGAGACGGATCACTTGTCGCAGCATTATTGAGACAAATGGCTTGGTCTACCTTAACGCCT
>JBGPEQ010000449.1:0-4057 GCA_041482855.1 Dongiaceae bacterium
ACCGCCGCGCTCATCGCAGTGATCGCCGACCTGCCCGCCGGCCGCGTCGTGCTGCCCGGCCTCGATCGCGCTCTCGACGACGAGACGCGGACGGCCGTGCTCGAAGATCCCGCCCATCCGCAGCATGGTCTGTGCGTGCTGCTGCGGCGCCTGGCGGTATCGCCGTCCGATGTCCAGCTGTGGCCGGACCAAGGTCTGCCATCGACTCCGCCGGCGCGCGCGTCGCTGGTGAATGAAGCGCTGCGTCCGGCGGCGACGACCGAGAAGTGGCGCGCGCTTCCGCCGATCGCAGGCGATGCGCTCGACGGCGTGCAGCGCATCGATTGCGTCGGCCCTCAGGAGGAAGCCGGCGTCATCGCGCTATTGCTGCGCGCCATCGTGGAGCAACCGGGCAAGCGCGCCTCTCTGATCACGCCCGACCGCGGGCTGGCGCGACGCGTCGCGGCGGAGCTGAAGCGCTGGGACATCGACGTCGACGATTCCGCCGGCCAGCCCCTCGACCGGACGCCGCCCGGGACGTTCCTGCGTTTGACGGCGGAGATGCTGGCGGAGGAGTTCGCGCCGGTCCCGTTGCTGGCCGCCTTGAAGCACCCGCTGGCCGCCGGTGGACTCGATGTCGCGGCATTCCGCGCCTGGGTCCGCCGCTTCGAGATGGCGGCGCTGCGCGGTCCGCGACCGGCGCCAGGCATCGTCGGACTCAAAAGCGCTCTCTCCGACAAGGAGGCGGCCGAATTCGGCGATCGGCTCGGTCATCTCGCCGACCTTGCGGCGCCGCTCGATCGGCTGATCGCCCTGCCGCAGTGCCAGCTCGGCGATCTCATCGACGCCCATGTCGGTTTCGCCGAGGGCCTGGCGGCGAGCGACGGCGAAAGCGGCGCGGCGCGGTTGTGGGCGGGTGATGCCGGCGAGGCCGCCGCCACCTTCATCGCCAATCTGCGGCAGGCCGCATCCGGCTTCGCGCCGCTACCGGGCGATCGCTATCCAGCCTTGTTGGGCGGCCTGCTGTCGATGCAGGTGGTTCGGCCGCGCTACGGCCGTCATCCGCGTCTCGCCATCTGGGGGCCGCTCGAGGCCCGCCTGCAGCATGCCGATCTGCTGGTCCTCGGTGGCCTCAACGAAGGCACCTGGCCGGCGGAAGTGGCGGCCGATCCCTGGCTCAGCCGCCCGATGCGGCGCGATTTCGGCCTGCCGGCGCCGGAGCGCCGCATCGGCCTGGCGGCGCACGACTTCGCGCAAGGAATGGGCGCGCCGGAAGTCGTGCTCACTCGCGCGCTCCGCGTCGAAGGCACGCCGACGGTCCCGTCGCGCTGGCTGCTGCGGCTCGACGGCCTGTTGCGCAGCATCGGCATCGATCCCGCGCGCATTCATGGCGGCCGTTGGCTCGACTGGCAGGCGAAGCTCGATCGGCCGGCCGCCGTCAGGCCGATCGCGCCGCCCATGCCGTGTCCCCCGATCGACAAGCGCCCACGCACGATCCGCGTAACGGAAGTGGAACTCTGGCGGCGCGATCCCTACGCGATCTATGCTCGGCGCATCCTGCGGCTGAAGTCGCTCGATCCCATCGATGCGGAGCCCAGCGCGGCCGATCGCGGCATCTGGATTCATCGCGCCCTCGAGCGCTTCGTCCAGAAGTTCCCGCAGGACGTGCCCGCCGATGCGCTCGAATGCCTGCTGGCGATCGGGCGACAGGAATTCGGTCCGCAGATGAACCGGCCCGCCGTCGGCGCTTTCTGGTGGCCGCGCTTCGAGCGGATCGCCCGCTGGTTCGTGGACAACGAGCGCGAGCGGCGGCCGTCGCTGGGGGTGATATTTGCGGAGGTCAAGGGCCGGCTGGAATTCGCCGGACCCGCCGGAGCCTTCACACTGACGGCGACCGCCGATCGCGTCGAATGCGGCAAGGATGGAAGGCTCGCCGTCATCGACTACAAGACCGGCGCGCTGCCGAATGCGCGGGAGATCGAGTTCGGTTTCGCCCCGCAGCTGCCCCTCGAAGCGGCGATCGCGGCGGCCGGCGGCTTCGCCGGCGTCGGCCACGCGGAGGTCGCGGCGCTGCAGTTCTGGCGCCTGAGCGGCGGCAATCCCGTGGCGGAGATCAAGGAAGTGAAAGCCGATCCGATGGAGTCCGCCGCGGCTGCGCTCGCCGGCCTGCAGCGCCTGGTGGCGGCCTTCGATTCGCCGGACACCGCCTATCAATCCGTGCCCGATCCGGAGTTTGCGCCGCGCTTCAGCGACTACGCCCATCTGGCGCGCGTGATGGAATGGTCGGCCGGCGGGCCGGGAGAGGCGGAATGAACCGGCCGGTCACAGACGTCATCGAGCAGGCCAGCGCGATCCAACGCCGCGCCGCCGATGCCCAGGCGTCGGTGTGGGTCGATGCCTCCGCCGGCACCGGCAAGACGACCGTGCTCACGAACCGCGTTCTCAGCCTGCTGCTAAGCGGAACGCCGCCGGCGCGCATCCTCTGCCTGACCTTCACCAAGGCCGCGGCCGCGGAAATGGCCAACCGCATCGCCACGCAGCTGCAGAAGTGGGCCGCGATGCCGGACGGCGCGCTTCACGAGAGCCTGCTCGCGCTGACGAACGCGCCGCCGAGCGAGGATCGCCGGCGCACGGCGCGTCAGCTCTTCGCCCGCGTGCTCGACACGCCCGGCGGCATGAAGATCCAGACCATCCACGCCTTCTGCCAGTCGCTGCTGAAGCGCTTCCCGCTCGAGGCCGGCATCGCCCCGCACTTCGATGTACTGGATGAGCGCAGCGCCGCCGAGCTGCTGGTCGAGGCCCGCGAGGCGGTCATCAATCGCGCGCGCACGGCAACGACGCCGTCGCTGGCCGAAGCACTCGCCGAGGTGACGCGCCAGGTTGGCGAGGGCGAGTTCGACGAGCTCATGCGGGCACTGACCCTGGAGCGCGCGCGTCTCGCCCAACTGCTCGCGCGCTTGGGCGATGTCGAGGCGTTGATCCGGGCCGTCAATGCTCGACTCGAAGTCGCCGCCGGCGATACGCCCGAACGGGTTCGCATCGCGGGCTGCGATGATGAAAAACTCGATCTCCTCGGCCTCCGGCTCGCCGTGCGGGCGTTGAGCGAGAGCGCCGCCAAGACCGACCGCGAGCGTGGCGCGGCGATCAAGCGCTGGCTGGCCAATGCTGGCGAAATCCGGGCGGCGGAATTCGAGGGCTACTGCAAGCAGTATCTCACGCAGGAGGGGATGATCCGCCAGCGGCTGATCACGGCGAGGGCCCTCGCCGCCAACCCCGGCGTCGACGAGATCCTGCTGGCCGAAGCGATGCGGCTGGTCGATCTGCGCGACCGCTGCAATGCGGCGGTCATCGCGACCGCGACCGGCGCCCTGCTGCGGCTCGGCGCGGAGATGCTCCAGTCCTATGACGAGCATAAGAGATCGCGTTCCATGCTCGACTACGAGGACTTGGTGCTGGCGACGCGCGACCTGTTGCAGCGCTCGGGCGTGGCGCCGTGGGTGCTGTTCAAGCTCGACGGCGGCCTCGACCACATCCTCATCGACGAGGCGCAGGACACCAATCCCGAACAGTGGGAGATCGTCGCCGCGCTCGCCCACGAGTTCTTCGCCGGTGAAGGCGCGCGCGCGGAAGTGCGGACGGTCTTCGCGGTCGGCGATCCCAAGCAATCGATCTTCGGCTTCCAGCGCGCCGATCCCGCCTCCTTCGCGCGCATGCGCGAGCACTTCAAGCGTCGGGTCGATGATGCCCGCGCGCTGTGGAACGAAATTCCGCTCACCATCTCCTTCCGCTCGACGGCGGCCGTGCTCGACGCAGTGAACGCCATCTTCTCGCGGCCGGAGGCGCAGGAGGGGCTCTTCGCCGCCGGCGCCTGGCCGCGTCATGAACCCTCGCGCATCGGTCAGGCGGGCCTGGTGGAGCTGTGGCCGCCGGCCTTACCGCTCGAGGCGGCGGACCCCTTGCCCTGGGCGCCGCCGACCGAGCGGCGCGCCGGCGATTCGCCGCGCGGCCGCCTGGCGCGGCTGATCGCCGAGCGCATCGCGGCGATGATTCGAAGCGGGGAGCGGTTGGATTCGCGCGG